>JBJONJ010000152.1:0-4306 GCA_046051905.1 Verrucomicrobiota bacterium | reverse complement strand
GCACCGTCTTGGAGATGCTGCTGCGTTTCTTCTGCTGCACCTTGTGCTGGAGGTCCTGGCTGGCCGCCGCGCCCTGCTGGGTGCCGCCGCCGGGGAGGAAGTCCACCTGCTTCTCCACCATCTTCTGCGCCACGACGATGAGCGCCATGGCAACGAGGATGCCGGCGTGAATGATGATCGAGAAGGTGAGCGAGCCACCGCCGACCTTCTTCCACATGCGCACGAAGGCGTTCTGCCGCTTGGCGGGTTCGATGTGGTGCGTGGGCTCGGGATGGAAGACTTCCACCGGGCCGAACTCAGTGTGGTGATGCGCGGCATCACCGGGGACCGGATGCGCGGCCACCGTGGGGGCTGGAGCCGCAGGCGTCGGCGTCGAGGGGGCTGACGTCGCCGGTTTGGGTGCTGCGACGGCGGGCGCAGGTGGCTGGGCCGGAGCGAGAGGCGCGGTGGTGCCAGGCGCTGGAGGAGGAGCCACGGCCGGCATGGGCATCGTGGGCGGTGGCATCATGCCAGGCATCTGCGGGTAGCCGGGAGGCATCTGTGGGTATCCCGGCGGCATTTGCGGATAGCCCGGTGGCATCTGCGGGTAGCCCTGGGGCATTTGCGGATAGCCTGGCGGTATCTGCGGGTATCCCGGCGGCATCTGCGGGTAGCCCATCGGCATCTGCGGCGGATAGCCGGGAGGCGGCATGTAGCCGGGCGGCATCTGTGGGTAGCCTTGAGGTATCGGCTGCGTGGCCCCGGGGTGCGGCTGCTGGGGCGTGTTCGAGGGATTTCCGGGCTGTTGGGGATTCATGGGGATCTGCTTGTAGATTAGACAAGCACGGACGCTTTTACCACCCTCAATTTTTGGCGTGACTCGGGCCTCGGAAGGCGGCAAAACACCTCATCTTGAATCCCGCCACCAAACCGCTCCTCGAAGTCCTCACCTCCGGCGCCGCCTACCTCGAAAAAAAGGGCGTCGAGGAGGCCCGGCTGAACATGGAGCACCTGCTGGCCCACATCCTCGGCTGCCGCCGCTTGGACCTGTATCTGCGCTTTGCCGAAAAACTGCCCGAGACGGACCTCGCGCCGCTGCGGGAGCTTTTGCGCCGTCGTGGGGAAGGGGAGCCTTTGCAGCACATGCTGGGCACCGTGGAGTTTAGCGACCACGAGTTCGTCTGCGATCATCGCGGCCTCATTCCACGGCCGGAGACCGAATACCTCGTCGAGATCATCCTGAAACGGCTCGCGGGCACCAAACCAGCCCGTCTCCTCGATCTCGGCACCGGCTCAGGATGCCTCGGCATCTCGCTGGCGCTTGCCACGGGGTCTCCCACCGTGCTCGCGGACATCAGCGAAGACGCGCTGGACCTCGCCCGGCTCAATGTCTCACGCCTCGGAGGCAGCGCGGCGATTCAAACGGTGCGCAGCGACCTCTTTGAAAAAATCACCGGCACCTTCGACCTGATCGCCGCAAACCTGCCCTACATCCCGCGGGCGGAGATCGCCACGCTGAGCCGTGAGGTGCGCCGTGATCCGCATCTCGCGCTGGATGGCGGCCCGGTGGGCACGGAGATCATCTTCCGCTTCCTGGAGGCGGCTCCCATGCATCTTTCGCCGGAGGGCCTCATCGCCATCGAGCATGCACACGATCAAAGCCCGGCTATCGCCGAAAAAGCCGCCGCGCTTGGCTATCGCGATCTCGAAGTCGTGCGCGATCTCGCCGGCGTGGAGCGTTTCCTCCTCGCCAAGGCTCCCCCGCCGCCTCCAGCCCCTCCTTCACCATGATCTGGCGCATCGGCTCCCGCACCCTCGACCTCACACAGCGCGGCCTCATCATGGGCATCGTGAATGTGACGCCGGACAGTTTTTCTGATGGCGGCCGCTTCGCCGATCCCGGCCGCGCCGTGGAGCATGCGCTGGCGATGGTTTCCGAAGGTGCGGACATCCTCGACATCGGCGGTGAATCGACTCGTCCCGGCGCGGAACCCGTCGGCGAGGCCGAGGAAATCCGCCGCGTGCTGCCCGTGATCCGTGCCCTTCGCTCGCAAAGCCAGGTGCTCATCTCCATCGACACGATGAAGGCCTCGGTGGCCCGTGCGGCTCTCGATGCCGGGGCGGACATCATCAACGACGTCACCGGCCTGCGTGGGGATGCCGCCATGGTCCGGCTGGCCGCGGAGACGGACTGCGGCCTCGTCGCCATGCACATGATCGGCGATCCGCAGACCATGCAAACCGCTCCGCACTACGACAACGTGGTCGCTGAAGTCCGCGCCTACCTTGAAGAGCGTCTTCGCATCCTCAACGCCGCCGGCATCGCGGCAGAGCGTATCGTGCTCGATCCCGGCTTTGGCTTCGGAAAGACTCTGGAGCACAATCTCAGCCTGCTGCGCCATCTCCCCGAACTGCTCGTCGGGGATCGCCCGTTGCTCATCGGTGTCTCGCGCAAGTCGATGATCGGCAAAGTGCTTCACAGCACCGCGATGGAAGATCGTTACTGGCCCACGGTGGCCCTCACCGCCCACGCCCGCGAGCGCGGCGCCCGCATCATCCGGGTGCATGAGGTGAAGCCAAACGTGCAGGCGCTGCGCATGGCCGAGGCGATCCTGCACGGGGTGTGAGATTCACGACGCAAAAAACAAGCTTCATGGACCGCAGCCCATGAAGCTTGAAACTTGAAACGCGGTGATTTTCCTCAAACCGACGTTTTACGTCCTTTCGGAGCAGGCGGGGCGTCTTCACGCGGACCACCTTCCTGCGGGTGGGGAGCATCGGGGCCTCCGCGACGCTCGAAGTGGAGCTCTTGATTCACGTTGTCGAAGAGACGCAGCTTCTCGCGGAATTTCTCCGGCACGGCCTGGCGCTCGGCATCGGTGTTCACCGGCCAGCTCTGCTCCTCGCCATCCTTCGGACGAGCGGTGAAGGTGCGTTTGCCATCCTCGTGCTTGAGCTGGTATTCGCCGCTTTCATCACGACGGATGATGTTGGCAGAGGCGTGGCTTTCGACCCGCATTTCAGTGCGTTTTTCACCGTCGCTAGGGCCGGGACCGCCGCGACGGTCTCCTTCTTCACGACGGGAGGATGGGGGCTGAGGGAAGGGGCCGCGATGCCCATCGCGATTCCATTCCTGGATGCGCTCTTGATATTCACGCATCTGCCTCTGCACCTGCTCCATCTGCTCACGCATGTCCTGTCCGCCTCCGCCAAAGAAGTGCTGCATCTGCGGCGGCATGCCAGGGAAGCCGCGGGAGGGCTGGCGCATCTCGTTGGCAGGCACCATCCGCTCTGCCATCGTGACGTTGACCTGCGTTTCCTTGCCGCCAGTGATGATGGTGAAGGGCACGACCTCGCCCTTCTTCGTGCTGCGAACGAGCGTCATGAGCTGCTCCATGTTCACGAGGTTCTGATCGGCGAATTTGACGAGCACATCATGAGGCTTGATGCCGGCGGTCTTCGCAGGCGAGTCCGGCATGACTTCCTCGACCATCAATCCAAAGCCGTCTGGCAGCGAAAACTGGCTGCGCAGCTCGACGGGCACCTCACG
Source organism: Verrucomicrobiota bacterium (assembly GCA_046051905.1). Classification (GTDB taxonomy): domain Bacteria; phylum Verrucomicrobiota; class Verrucomicrobiia; order Verrucomicrobiales; family Verrucomicrobiaceae; genus Prosthecobacter. The sequence continues at coordinate 777 of JBJONJ010000152.1, read as the reverse complement.
GGTGAGCACGCCCATGTAGGCGACGGCTTTCTGCTCGGGTTCGCCACGGTTTTCTCGTGGCATGGAGCGGGATTCGGGCGGTTGAGGTGGCTTCGGGGCATCCGGCGGGCGTGGCGCATCCGGCTGCTGGGCAGTGAGCGTGGTGGCGCTGGCAGCGAGGGCCAGCAGGAGAGAACGATGGAGTTTCATGGCAAGGGAGGAGTTTTTTGAATGGCTGGGTGACCTGGCGAAAGGGTCCGCATCCACCACCCGCCCGCCGCGACGCCAAGTCATTGTCGCGGGAACGGGCGATGGATGCGTGAAAGGGATCACTGGAAGTTCACGGGCAGCACGAGGGACTGCTCCCGCGGATACTCGACGATGATTTCAGCCCCATCGCGAGGGTCAATGTAGAGGTGCCGTTCGGTGCCGCGGACGCGGACGTGCTTTTGTGGCAGACGATCCGCGGTGTAGCGGATGCCCTCGTCCTGCACGTCGTCCCATTCGGCGATGGTGGAGATGGGCATCACGCCGGATGCGGGGGCGGTTGCCGAAGCCACACCGGGCTTTGAAACAGATGCTGGAGGCGTGATGCTGCTGGAGAAGGTGCTCATCACCACGATGGCTGCGGCGGCACCCATCGCGGCGTAGGTCACCGGGGCCAGCCAGCGCACGGCGCGGGGCTTTTTCACGGTTTGTGAGAGCCAGCTCATGTCGAGACGCAGCTCTTCCTCAACGCGGTTGCGCAGGTCCGGCGAAACGGCGGCAGGGGCGAGGCTGCGGAGCAGGTTTTCGAGT
>JBJONJ010000151.1:0-2907 GCA_046051905.1 Verrucomicrobiota bacterium | reverse complement strand
GTGCTGACGATCGGCGGCGGCGTGCGGCAGATCCAGGTGCAGCCCGATCCGAACCGGCTCGCGGCGCATGCGACGAGTTTTGAGGAGATCGAAGCCGCGGTGGCGCTTGCATCTGGCAATGCGACGAGCGGTTACCTGCAAGCCGGGCCGCGCGAGATCATGGTGCGCAATCTCGGCATGACCACGCGGCTGGAAGACATCGCGCAGACTGTGATCAAGACCGTGGGAGATCGTCCTGTGCTCATCAGCGACGTGGCGGAGGTGAAGCATGGCATCCAGCCGATGCGCGGCGATGCGAGTGTGAACGGCACGATGGGTGTGATCCTCAGCATCGACAAAGCGCCCGGTTTTGACACGCTGAAGCTCACGCAGCAGGTCGAGGCCGCGCTTGAGGAACTCAAACCGACGCTGCCGGCCGGCGTGACGGCTGAAATCCTCTTCCGGCAGGGCGATTTCATCGAGCATGCTATCCACAACCTTCAAGAAGCCATCCGCGATGGCGCGATCATGGTCGCGATCATCCTGTTTCTCTTCCTGCTGAACGTGCGCACCACTTTCATCACGCTGATGGCAATGCCGCTGTCCTTCGCGGTGACGATTTTGACCTTCAAAGCCTTCGGCGTGAGTGTGAACTCGATGACGCTCGGCGGGCTCGCCGTGGCCATCGGCATGGTCGTGGATGATGCGATCGTCGATGTGGAGAACGTGTGGCGGCGTTTGCGGGAACGTAGAACGGGTTTTCAACCCGTTCCGAACGAGTTGAAAACTCGCTCTACGTTGGACACCATCGCCGCAGCCTCGAGCGAGGTGCGGAACTCGATCCTGTATGCCACAGCGCTCGTCATTTTGGTGTTCTTGCCCCTATTTGGCCTCGAAGGCATCGAAGGACGGCTTTTCACACCGATTGCCATCGCCACGATCACGAGCATGGCGGCGTCATTTGTGGTCTCGTTGACGGTGATTCCGGTTTTGTGCTCCTTGTTGCTCAAAAGTGGCGGAAAGGCTCATGGCGACGGTTTTGTGGTCAGAGCGATGAAATGGCTCGTGGAGCGGACTTTTCTCAAAATGGCCCTCGGAGCCCCAGCGGTCGTTTTGGCGCTCGTGGGCATGCTCTTGATTGCATCGCTGATGCTCTATCCGCGGATGGGGCAGGAGTTTTTGCCCGCGTTCAATGAAGGCAGCGCCACGATCTCGCTCGCGAGTGCTCCTGGGACCTCGCTGGACCAGACGAATGAAATCGGTGAGGCCGCGGTGCGGCTGCTGCAAAGCATCGACGAGGTGAAAAGTGTCGGCCGACGCGCAGGAAGGGCCGAGCGCGACGATCACGTGATGCCGGTGAGCGTGAACGAGTTCGATGTGGAGTTTCACGAAGACGGAAGGCCGCGTGACGAGGTGTTCGCGGAGATCCGCGCAAGGCTCGGCAAGATGCCCGGCACGTTTTTGAATATCGGCCAGCCCATCGGCCATCGCTTGAGCCACATGCTCAGCGGAGTGTCGGCGAAGATTGCGGTGAAGGTCTTTGGGCCGGATTTGGCAGTGCTGCGTGAAAAGGGCGAGCAGATCCGCGACATCGCGAAGACGATCCCGGGACTCACGGATGTCATTTTGGAAGCGCAGGTGCCGATTCCGCAGATCAAGATCGAAGTGAATCGCGAGCGGGCCGTCGCCTACGGCGTGCAGCCTGGATCACTCAACGAACAAGTCTCCGCCCTCATCGGTGGAAAAGTGCTCGCGGAGTTGCGCGAAGGGCAGCTCACGCTCGATCTGGTGCTGCGGCTGCCGGAGACGTGGCGCGATTCGCCGGAAAAGATCGGCGAATTGCTCATCGAGGCCGATCAAGGCCGCCGCATCCCGCTACGGCTCGTCGCAGACATCCGCGAAAGCCTGGGGCCGAATGTCATCAACCGCGAAAACACGCAGCGGCGCATCGTCATCAGCGCGAACACGAGCGAGCGCGACCTGGAGGGCGTCGTGCGGCGTTGGGAAGCTGCGGTGAAGGAGCAGGTGAAGTTCCCCGAGGGCTACTTCCCGCGTTTCGAGGGCGAATTCCAGGCGCAGCAAGCCGCGGCGAAGCGCATCGCGTTTTACTTCGCGCTCGTGGTCGTCGCGGTGACCGTTTTGCTCTTCAGCTACTTCCGCAGCCTCTCGCTCGCCTTGCAGGTGATGCTAAACATCCCGCTGGCGCTCATGGGCGGGCTCGCGCTGACGTGGTGGCTCGTGGGAAACATCAGCATCGCCACCATTGTCGGCTTCATCGCCGTCGGCGGCGTGGCCGCGCGGAATGGCATCATGATGATCAGTCATTACCTGCATTTGATGCAGCACGAGGGCGAGGGCTTCACGCGTGCGATGATCGTGCGCGGCACGCTGGAGCGATTGGTGCCCGTTTTGATGACCGCGCTGAGTGCCGGCATCGCCTTGATCCCGCTGCTGCTCGCCGCAAACGAGCCCGGCAAAGAAATTCTTCATCCCGTGGCCGTCGTCATCGCCGGCGGCCTCGTCAGCAGCACGCTGCTGGATCTGATGGTCACTCCCGCAGTCTTTTTCCTCTTCGGCAAACAACCAACCCAAACCACAGCATGAAAACCAAACTCATCCTCCTCGTCACCCTGATCACTAGCCTCGCCTTCGCTCATGAAGGCGTCGAACTCGGCCCGAACGGCGGCCGCATCCTCGAATTCAGCGACAACGAAACCATGCACGGCGAAATCACCGTCAAAGGCGGCCAGTTTCACATCGCCGTGCTCGACAAGGACATGAAACCCGTGGCCGTGAATCAACAAAGCCTCAGTGCCATGACCGGCGACCGCGCCAAGCCCGCGAAACTCGAGGTCACGAAGGACGCGAAGGGTTTCCTCATTCCCGTCGTGAAGCCCGGCGAGTGGCTGGTCCTGCGCTACAAAGAAA
>JBJONJ010000150.1:0-7703 GCA_046051905.1 Verrucomicrobiota bacterium | reverse complement strand
GCGCGGAGATGCACATCGCCGCCAAACATGCCGGCACCGACGAGGGCGATTTGGATGGTTTTTTCAGCCATAGACCGTCATAGAAGCTGCCCGGGCAGGGGAGGCAAGGCCGGAGCGTGGTATGGGCGTGCCGGGATATGATACAAATCAAAGACAAGGAAATCCTGCTCGCATTTGTGCCCACTCCTCTATGCTGCAGCCTATGCTCCTCCGTGTCATTTTCTGGCTCATCGCCCTCGCCCCGCTCGCTTGGTGGCTGGATCGTGAGCAAAGCGCCGGCCGCTTTCAGAAGGTGGACGAGTTGTTCTTGGATTTCCTCGTCGCCAACTCGCGTGAAAAAATCACCACACCCGATCCCGCCGCGAAAAAAGACGACGTGCTCCTCATCCGCCTCGATCCCGCCGAGCGGGACGAATACGCCGGATGGCCTGCGCAGCCGCTTGACTGGCAGATGATCCTCAAAGGCCTCCGCGAGGCCGAGAATGCCGTCATCGTCATTCCCGAGCCATTGAGCTGGGGCAAGCCCTCGCCCGAATTCATCCCCGCGCTCGCCGAGAGCATGGTGCCGCTATCCAGCCTCGTGCTCGGCGTCGAGGCGCAATTCGCCGAAAACTTCGACGGCCCCGCCTTCACTGGCGGACTCGATGAGGTCATCCCGCGCTTCATGAAGGCCTCCGGCGATCTCCACCTCGTCCCCGCCTTCTCCGCCCTCATCACCGCACCCGATGAGCAGCTCCGCCGGCATGGCGAGCTAGGTCTCCTCATCGAAAAACGCCTGCCTTATGTGCTGCGTGAAGGTGACACCTTCATGCCCGGCGTCCTCGCCCAGGCTCTCGCACGTCACACACGCACGCCGTATGCCACGCATCGCCTCCTGCTCGGCCCTGGAGCCGGTGCTTACCTTCAAAACGGCCTCTTCGTCCCGCTGCAAAACAACGGCGAAGTGGCTGTCGATCCGAAAACAATCGTTCCCAGCATCAACGCCCTCGATTTCCTCTCCGGCGGCCTCGCTGATGCGCTCACCGAAGAAAACAAAGCCCGCATCAAAGCCGCGAAAATCATCGTCATCGGCACCGATGACAAAACACAACCCTCTGCCGCTCGCACCCATGCGCAGGGGCTCGCCAGCATCCTGAGCCTTCCGCGCCTTCGCGTGCTTGATCGCATGGAGCAGATCATCCTGTGGAGCCTCGCCGCACTCGCCGGCCTGTGGATCGTGCTCCGCACGCCGAGGCAGAAAGCCCCCACGCGGGGTTTCCTCTTCATCTTCGTCACCATCGTCGCCGGCTTCCTCGCCTTCCAGACCACGCTGCTGTGGTTCCCGCCCACGATGCCCGTCGCCCTCCTTTCGGCCTCCGCCATCATCGGCAGCCTCATCGGGCGTCGTCACGCCTCATGAAACACCTGCTGCTGCTTCTCTTCGTATTTGGCCCATCGCTCTTCGCGGCGCAGCCAAACGTTCTCTTCATCCTCGCCGAGGATCACGGCGCTCAGTTCGGTGCCATGGGCCGCAGCGATGTGAAAACACCGCGCATGGACGCCCTTGCCGCCAGCGCCGCGTTGTTTCGTCGCGCCTACGTCGCCTATCCCGTCTGCTCGGCATCGAAGGCCTGCCTCATGACCGGCCTGCAAGGCCACACCAACGGCCTCATCAACAACACGAACAACTTCTTCAAGCACGCCGCCAAGCTCACCGAGGCTGAGAAAAAATCCCCGCCTTACCTGCACACCCGCATCCGCACCACCGCGCCCACCTTGATCGAGACGCTCGTGCAAAATGGCTACCACACCGCCGTCAGCGGCAAGCTCCACGTCTCACCGAACGAGCGTTTCCCTTACCACGACTTCATCCCGAAGGTCCCCGCCAAACAAGCCCTCACCGGCATCATCAAACGAGCCGCAGGCAAACCCTGGTTCTTCCTCCACAACAGCATCACCAGCACGCACCGGCCTTTCGTGAACAGCGAGAAGCAGCCGATCAGCGTCGACCCCGCCAAAATCACCCTCCCACCTCATTTACCCGACACACCTACCATCCGCCGCGATTGGGCCGAATACCTCGACGGCATTCAAAAAGCCGACAAACAACTCGGCGAAGTCCTCGACGCCCTTCGCGACTCCGGCGCGGAATCGAACACCCTCGTCATCTACATGGGCGACCACGGCCCCGCCTATCCACACGGCAAAATGACGCCCTACCACCTCGGTCTGCACATCCCTCTTATCATCCGCCTCCCTGGTGCCAAACCGCTCATCAGTGATGCCCTCGTCAGCGAACTCGATTTGCTCCCCACCCTGCTCGACGTGCTCCACCTCGGCGACACCGCCAAACGCCACGGCAAAAGCCTCCAACCTCTCCTCGAAGGTCAAAGCGATGCCAAAGGCCACGACTTCATCTTCGCCGAAGTCTCCGGCCGTTCCCTCAATCAAAAACGCGGCATGGAAGAACGCGCCGTGCTCGATGCCACGCATCACCTCATCCTCCGCAGCCGCCTCGACGAACCCAAAGTCATCAACGCCGACCTCCGCGACATGAAACCGTGGATCAACCGCATCTACGGCGAGCTCGTCCTCCGTCAGAAAGAGTTCCCCGATGCCTTCCGCATGCTGCAAACGATGGACCCGCATGCCCTCAAAGGTGCACCGCCCCTCATCGAACTCTACGACCTCCAAAGCGACCCCGGCCAGCTCCACAACCTCGCCAACGATCCAGCTCACCGGCCTCATCTCGACCGTTTGATGACCGCCTTCAAAAACTGGCACACATCGACCCAGGATGAGGCCATGATCATGCCGCCCGCACCTTAGACCGCTCTAGCTCGGTCTCAAGGCGGAGCAGGGCTGGTTCTCGCCAAGATCGGCATGAACATTCCTTTGGCGGTTCACTGCCTGCGCTGTGATGGTGATCTCATGGTCAACGCCTTGCTCGATGCCACCCAGGTTCTCACCACCCTCGAAAACGAGGGCGTCACCCATGAAGTCTGCGCCGAGGCCATTGCGCATCATGATCGCCGCTCCAACCAGCTCACCGTGAACCTCCGTGCCTTTCTACGTAGCGAGCAGCTGGACCACCTGGGCGAGCAAAGCGTTCCCGCGTGGCTGCCCGAGCCGCAAACCGTCATCGAGCACGTCGAGGCTGGTGAAGCGCACGCGGTGGCGAGCGATGTCTTCACGAGCTGGAAGCGAAAGGTGGAGGCCGTGATCCCGTGATGAGGCGGCGGTCCACGAAGCCAAAAGCATTCTGGCAAAGCCCCGCGATGTGTGTTCTTTTGCCGTGATGAATCCGCCGCCTGTTCCCAGCCCGGATGCCGAGCACCTCCGCGTGCTCAGCATCTGTCATTACATCACCGCCGGGCTTACGCTGCTGATGTCCTGCTTCATCCCGCTGCACTACGCGATCATGAAGATGGTCTTCACCAGCCCGGAGATGATGAGAACCAAGCCCGGCCAGCCTGCGATGCCTTTCGATCCGGCGGCTTTCTTTGCGCTCTTCCAATGGTTTTATGTCATCGCCGCTTTGTTCATGCTCGCCGCCGTCATATTGACCGCGATGTCCGGCCGCTACATCCAGCGCCGGGTGAACCGCCTCTTCTCGCTGATCGTGGCCGGCTTTCTGTGCATGTTTTTCCCCTTCGGCACGGCCTTGGGTGTCTTCACCTTCATCGTGCTGACCCGCGAATCAGTGAGGCGGCTCTATTTTGAAACAGAATCCCAGCCATGAAAATCGACGCACTCGCCCGCCTGGAACGTCACGCGAAACGTCTCGCGGAGATCGCCGCCGTGCTCGGACGGTATGGACTGGCGGATCTTTTTGGCGGGTTCAAGTATGCATGGCTGCAGGACCGCTTGAAGAGCTCGGATGGGAAATCGCTCACAGAAGGTGTGACGCAAGCGGCTCGTGTGCGGATGGCGCTGACGGAGCTGGGCACCACCTTCATCAAGCTAGGGCAGATGCTCAGCACACGGGCGGACCTCGTCGGCCCTGAAATGACGGAGGAGCTTTCTGAGCTGCAATCCAACGTGCCGCCCGATACCGCAGACATCGCGCGGGCCACGATCGAAAGCGAACTCGGCGCTTCCATCTCGGAGTTGTTTGCTCGCTTTGAGGATGAACCGCTCGCAGCAGCTTCCGTGGCGCAGGTGCATGCGGCACTTCTTCCCACGGGGCAGAGCGTGGTGGTCAAAGTGCGGCGTGCAGGCGTGGCAGAGCAGGCGGCCACGGATCTGGAGATCGTGCAGGCGCTGGCGGAGTTGCTGGAGAAGCAATCCCCTGCCCTGCGTGCCTACCAGCCGCTGGCGCTGGTGCGCCAATTCCGACGGTCTCTGCTGCGGGAGCTCGATTTCAGCTACGAACGGCAAAATCTCGAAGAATTCAGCCGCAACTTCGCCGATGATCCCACGGTATGCATCCCGGAGGTATTTCCGCATCTTTGCTCGCATCAAGTGGTCACGATGGAGCGGCTGGAAGGCATTCTCGGCAGCGATAAGGAGGCCTTGCAGCAGAGCGGCGACGACTTGGGCGAGTTCGCACGCCGCGGCGCGAACATGTATCTCGAAATGGTCTTTCGCGATGGCTTCTACCATGCCGATCCGCATCCGGGAAACCTCATCCTGCTGCCGGGCAATGTCGTCGGCGTGATCGATTGCGGCATGGTGGGGCGCATTGAAGAAGATCTGCGCGATGAGGTGGAGGCACTGCTGCTCGGCATCGTGGAGCAGGATTCGCATCTCGTCTCCGAGCAGGTGCTGCGCCTGGGTGCCGTGCCGCGAGATTGCGCACGAGAAAAGCTCCGCGCCGATCTGCAAGACTTCATGGCGGACTACACCGGCATGCCGCTGAACGAAATCCGTGTCGGCTCGGCACTGAGCAACCTCGTGGAGATCATCCGTAGCCATCACATTGTCCTGCCACCGGCTCTGGCGCTGCTTTTGAAGACGATCATCGTGCTCGAAGGCACCTCGCGGCGCCTCAGCCCGGAAATCAGCCTCACCGAGCTGATGCAGCCGTATTCCTCGCGGCTGATGCTGCGACGCTTTTCGCCCCATCGCCTGGCGAAACGAGCACGCCGAGCCTGGCGCTCATGGGATCGCCTGCTCAATGCGCTGCCGAAGGATCTCGCCGATCTGCTCGCCCGCTTCCGCGATGGCACACTCACCGTTCATCTCGATCACCGGCACCTCGATCCCATCGTGAACCGCCTCGTGCTCGGCATCCTCACCGCCGCCGTCTTCCTCGGCTCCACCGAGTTGTGGAGCCGCGAGGCCAAACCGCTCCTTTTTGGCGTCTCCGTCTTCGGTGCCCTCGGCTACGCCATCTCCCTCTTCCTCGGCTGGCGGCTCATGCGGGCCATTCGGAAGTCGGGGAACATCCAGTCGAAGGATTGAGGAGTGAATTTCTGGCTGGAAAAGCGATGAGAACAAATCACCTTTCGACCATGGCAACAGCAACACTCTCCTCCCGCGTCACAAAGCTCGAAAAGGCAGTCGCATCCATCATCAAGAGTGCGCAGCCCAAGCAGGCTGCTGCTGAAGGTTGGCGAAAGTCAGTGGGCATGTTTGATGGTGATGAGGTGATGAAACAGATCATCGAACGCGGTGCCGCGATCCGCCGCGCCGAAGGCCGGAAGGCAAAACGCGGATGATCTTGCTCGACATAGATCGTATCTCCGCCCTTCAGGCTGATGGAGGCGCGGCACGCGATCACCTGCTGCGGAAAATGGATTCTTCAGAGGATCAGGACTTCGCGATCACTGTCATCAGTCTGGAAGAGCAAATGCGCGGGTGGCTGGCCGAGATCCACGGTGAACTTGATTTCACGCGGCAGGTCGGCGGTTACGAGCGTCTCGCCGGACTGACGAGCTTTTATTCGCATTGGACCGTGGTCGGCTACACCACAAAAGCCGCTTCGCAGACCATTCAGCTCAAGAAAGCCAAAGTCCGTATCGGCACGATGGATTTGAAGATCGCGTCCATTGCCAAATCCCTCAATGTGCTGCTCCTGACCGCCAATGAGAAGGACTTCGGTCAGGTGCCTGAGCTGCGGCGGGAAAACTGGCTGCGGTGAAAACGTCCGTATCGAGTTGGGGTGGAGCGCGTGAGTTGCTCCGACTTGAAACTTTAAACTTGGAACCTGAAACCTTTTCGCCGAAAACCTTCGCCGCACCCCAACCCCATTCTCACTCATGTATTTCCTCGGCATCGACAGCGGCACGCAAAGCTCCAAGGCCATCGTTCTGGACCTCGACACGGGCAAAATTCTCGCCAGCGGCCATTCGACCTATGATTTGATCGAGGGCCTGCCGCCCGGTCATCTGGAGCAAGACCCGCAGACGTGGACCGATGCGGTGGATGCCTGCGTGCAGCAGTGCCTGGAGCAACTCGGCGCGGACAAAAAGAAGATCGCGGGCATCGGCGTGAGCGGTCAGCAGCATGGTCTCGTGGCCCTAGGTGCCGATGACAAGCCGGTGCGCCCCGCGAAGCTGTGGTGTGATACCTCCACGCAGGCGCAGTGCGCGGAAATCGCGCATCATTTCGGCGGCCAGCCGGGCGTGATCGCGATGGCGGGCAATGCGATGCTGCCCGGCTACACGATTCCGAAGCTGCTGTGGATGAAGCAGAACGAGCCGGACAACTTTGCAAAGACGAAGACCATCCTGCTGCCGCATGATTATCTCAATTTCTGGTTCAGCGGCGTGAAGCGCATGGAATACGGCGACGCGTCCGGCATGGGCATCCTCAATGTGAACACCCGCCAGTGGTGCTATGAGATCTGCGACTACATCGATCCCAGCGTGCGGAGCATGCTGCCGCCGCTCGGCTCGTCGAAGGCGGTGCATGGCACGCTGCGCCGTGAGCTGGCGGTGAAGTGGGGGCTGAACTTCGATGTGATCATCAGCGCCGGCGGTGGTGACAACATGATGGGAGCCATCGGCACCGGAAACATCAAGCCGGGCGTCGTGACCGCCAGCTTTGGCACCAGCGGCACACTGTATGGCGTGGCGGGCGGCCCGGTGGTCGATGGACAAGGTGAAGTGGCCGCGTTTTGCGACAGCACGGACCAGTGGCTGCCGCTCGTCTGCACGATGAATGTCACCGTCGTGACCGAGCAGGTGCGCGAGATGTTCCGCTGGGATTTGAAGCAGCTCGAAGTCGCCGTGAAATCGGCTCCCGTAGGTGCGGACGGCCTGATGTTCCTTCCTTACTTGAATGGCGAGCGCACACCGAACCTCCCGAACGGCACCGGCTTGATCCACGGCCTTCGCCCCACGAACATGACGCCGGCGAACATGGCCCGCGCCGCTGTGGAAGGTGCCACGCTGGGTCTGGCGTATGGCTTGAAGCGCTTCCGTGACCTCGGCATGAACCCCACGGAGATCCGCCTCACCGGCGGTGGCAGCAAAAGCGCCACCTGGCGTCAAATCGCCGCCGATTGCTTCAACGCGGAGGTGGTCACGCTGAACACCAGCGAAGGTGCCGCCCTCGGCGGAGCCATCCAGGCCGCCTACGCCCACGCCAACCAAGGCGGCACCGAAAAAGTGAGCTACGAGCAGCTTTGCGCCAAACTGGTCACCCTCGACGAAAGCACCCGCTGCAAACCGAACGCTGAAAATGCCACGAAGTATGCCGCGCAGCTCGAAAAGCAGATGGAGCTCACCGGCAGGCTGAATCAGACCGGCTGGCTGTGAGCCTCCAGAACGCTTTTT
>JBJONJ010000149.1:0-4888 GCA_046051905.1 Verrucomicrobiota bacterium | reverse complement strand
CGTCTCACGTGGCTGGCGTCGCGAGAGATCGGGAACTCGACCACGATGACCTTTGGCCGCGTGGTGATCCCGGCGGATCAGGAAAATCCGCGTCACCGCCATCCAAACTGCGACGAGATTCTTCACCTGCTCTCCGGCCGCATCGAGCACAGCCTCGGTGATCAGCGTTTCATCCTGCGACCTGGCGACACGATCTCGATCCCCGCCGGCCAGTGGCACAACGCGAAGGCGCTCGACGGTGTCGATGCCGAAATGGTGATCTGTTTTTCGAGCGCTGACCGGCAGACGGAGTTTGAGCAGGTTTAGCCGATCACCTCTCCTTTGGCGGCCCAGCGCTTGAGGACGATGCCGGGGGAGTTCGCACGCCACTTGGCCACATGAGGCGTGGTATAGTGGGCATCCATGGCGGCCTGGTCGCGATAGCTTTCGCTGAGGGCGAAAAGATAAGGATTCGTGGCATCGCGGCTCACTTCAAAGCGCAGGCAGCCTGGTTCCTCGCGGGAGGCGGCGGCGTTTTCGAGGGCGAGGGACAAAAACTCGTCCACACGCTGCGGATCGATTTCGAGAAGAACAATGACATTGACCATGGTGGCGGCGACAGAGCCGATTTTTCCTCAACATGCAACCCGCCATCGGCGTATATGATGGCCCTGAAGTGACTCCCATGAAAACCTCCCTCATCCTCCTCGCCACCGCGGCCTTGTCCGTCAGTCTCGCAGCCCAGGATAAGAAGCCCGAGCCACCGAAGCCCGCCCCGGCCGCTCCGCCTGCCGCCAAGACCACGCCCCCGCCCGCCAAGCCAGCACCCACACCGGCACCGGCGGCGAAGCCGGAAACCAAACCAGCTCCCGCTGCCGCACCGGCCAAGCCTGCCACGCCCGTTCCTCCGGCGAAGCCTGCGACCGCCGCAAAACCCGAAACCAAGCCCGCCGCGCCGCCTCCACCGCCGAAGCCTGTGGCGGTTTTTCCGGACAAGGCCCTCGAAGCCGCCGTGCGCAGGCAGGTCTTCGCCAAACGGGACAACGCCGAGCCGCTGCTCGTCGAGGAAGTGGCCAACGTGGCCATCATTGAAGCACGCAAGGCCGGCATCAAAGACCTCAGCGGCCTCGAAAAATGCACCGCGCTGGCTTCTCTGACCCTGCCGGACAATCAGGTGGCCAGTCTCACTCCGCTGAAGGGCCTCGAGCGGCTGCAATTCCTCGACCTCGCCGGCAATCAGGTGGCGGATGTCACGCCGCTGAGCACCTGCAAGGCGCTGCAATACATCGCGCTCACCAACAACAAGGTCGCCGACGTCTCCGCGCTCGGCGGCATCCAGTCGCTCACCAGCCTCTACCTGGCCGGGAACCAGATCACGGATGCCTCCGCCCTCTTCAAGCTGCCGAAGGTGTGGACCCTCTATCTCGATGGCAATCAAATCACCAGCCTGCAGGGCATCGGCGGCATGAAATGGCTCTCCATGCTCTCGTTGAAAGGAAATGCCGTCAGCGACCTCGCGCCCCTCGAACCGCTCACCGACCTCCAGTTCCTCTTCTTGGACGACAACAAGATTTCCGACCTCACGCCCCTGCACCGCATGTGGAAGAAGGACAACGACGGCCCCCGCGAATGGGCTCCGTATTGCCAGATCAACCTCAGCGGCAATCCGCTGGACGAGAACTCAAAGAAACTCGTCGAGGAGCTCAAAAAAGCCGGCGCTCGCATCACGCCGTGAAGAGTAGCAAGGTTTTGAGTTCCAAGTTTCACGTTTCATGAGACCTGGAACTTGAAACGTGAAACTGTCCCTCACTTCAAAACCTGCGCGACGAAGTCCTCCAGCGCCTTCGTGGTGGCGTCGCCTTCCGTTCCGATGAGGGCGTTGATCTTGGTGTGATTCGTTTCCTTGCCACCAAAGACCGTCACAGGGATTTCGGCCTCTTTGAGCACCGATGCGAGTCGTCGGGCCTGCGCGGCATTGTCCGGGTGATCCGCCACATGGATGATGAGGAAAGGCGGGATGTCTTTGCCCTTGGCCACATGTGTCACGGCGGAGAAATCCACATGCTTGGCAGGATCATTGCCGAACTTCTCACGGTGCCCGAATTTCGCCTGCGGCTCGTGATGCACGCGGCGGCGGGTCTCGGCGGTTTCGATGATGGCCGGCACGTCATAGGTGTCGCCATCCACAGGGAAGCATCCTTTGAGGCTGGTGAAAGGCACGCCCTCGGCCTTCAGCAGACGGTCATCCGTGCAGATGATCGCGGCGAGCTGCGCTCCGGCGGAGTGGCCGCCCACCAGCACGCGCTTCGGATCACCGCCATGCTCGGCGATGTGCTTGTGCACCCAGCCGAGTGATTTGGCGATGTCGGAAAAGATGTCCTCCATCCTCACCTCCGGCAGCAGCCGGTAGTTGGTGGAGACAAACACAAAACCCTTTTTCGTGAACCAGGCGGGCTTTTCCTGCACGCTCGCCTTGTCTCCCGTCTGCCAGCCGCCGCCGTGAATCCAGAACACCACCGGCAGGTTCTTCGCATTCGCTGGCGTGTAAATATCCAGCACATGCCTGGCATGACCGTTTTCGACATAGGGGATGCTGCGCTTCATTTCCTGGGCGGGGCATGAAACGGCAAGGAGAAGGCTGGCGACAAGGAGGATGGACTTCATGGTGGTTTTCATGAACGCCACGAGCCGCCCAAATCACTCGCGTCACCTCCCCGTCGATTCATGGATAGTTCGCCCCGCCGACTGACGATCAAGCCTCCCCCCCATGAAACCGCTGCTTTACCTCTCCCTCCTCTTTTACAACACGCTGCACGCCGCAGAACCCTACACCGAGATTTCCGGCAAGGAGGGCAACGGGGCTTTTGAATTCGGGCCGGAATACAAGCTCGATCCTGATTTGACCGACAAAGGCAACGCGAAGGGCCGAAAGTTCGAGTTCATGATGAAGCTGGCGGACAGCAAGGTCTTCGACGGCAAGGACAAGACGCTGGAGCCGGACAAGAAGAAGGTGAACACGGAGCGCAAGATCACCGTGTATGTGCCTGCGGCCTACAAAGACGGCACGAAGGCTCCGCTGCTCGTCATTCACGATGGTCCTGGCCAGTTGAAGCTCATCAGCCACGCGCTCGACAACCTCACGATCTCGAAAGACCCGAAGCGCAAGTTGCCCGCCTTTGTCTGCATCGCGGTGCAGAATGGCGGCAACGACGGTAAGAACAGTCAGCGCGGCCTGGAGTATGACACGATGTCGGATCGCCTCGCCCGCTTCATTCATGACGAGGTGCTGCCCGCCGTGCTCAGCAACGCCGAGATCCGCGCCGCGTATCCGAAGTTCGCGCTCACGGAGAATCCGTGGGGCCGTGCGGTCATGGGTTGCAGCTCCGGCGGGGCCGCCGCGCTGACGATGGGCTGGTTCCGCCCCGATTGGTTTCGCCGCATCATCGCCTACTCCGGCACCTTCGTGGACCAGCAGGACGACGACGCACCCGAAGAGGCGAAATTCCCGCTCGGCGCTTGGGAGTATCACTCCGGCATGAAATTGATCGAAACAAGCGAGCCGAAGCCGCTGCGCATCTTCACCCACGTCTCCGAAAACGACATCCGCGCCAACGATCCCGAAGAAACCTACCACAACTGGGTCATGGCCGGCATGCGCACGAACCTCGCCCTCGATCAGAAAGGCTACAATCACCGCTACGTCTTCAGCAAAAAGACCGGCCACTGCGACAAACGCGTCTTCGAGCACACGCTGGCGGACACGCTCGTGTGGCTGTGGCGCGGGTGGGAGGGGTGAGTGCTCCCGCTTGACCCGCTTCCCGCATTCAGTCTGCTTTCGCACCTGCCATGAAACCACCTGCCGAAAAGTTCGAAATCCAAGATGGATACTATGTGCTGATCATCGTCCAGAACGGCAAGGTGATCCACTTCACGCCGAATGTGAGCCTGTCTCACGCGGACTTCGTCAAACGCACGGTCGGCACATTGCCCTCCGATGCCTAGGTTGGCTCCGCGACGAAGAACGACGGCTATCTCACCGCCATCAACTCCTACACCTTTTATCAGAACCAGCTTCCCGCTCCGCCGGAGATTCAAAGCGTGGTGAAGGAGCAGTTTTGCTGAGGCGTGATCGAGTTGGCGTGTGGTTCACCATCGTTGCGCCAGCAAAGTGGCCATCTCGCTCCGTCGAATCGACCGAAGGGAGATAGCCAGCCGTAGGCTGCCCGTAGGGTGGAGCGAAGCGACAGCAAATGAGCGGAGAGCGTTCGCAGGCTGAATGCGTGTCGGATGTTCGTGTACCGTTGAGCTTGCAACACACTGGCTTCGTCTCGCGGAGCGAGGGGAGTGCTTTGCTTCGCCGCTGTGGTGGCGATGTGGCCTATCGGTGCCAGTTGTTTCCGCTCATGGCTGCTTCGATTGCCAATCGAAGCTACAGCTTGTTCGGCTCTGCCTCATCCGTCTCACCATTCTCCACCAGCTTCATCACCTGAGAATCAAAGTCGCTCACATAGAGGCGGTCTTGGTTGATGCGGTATTTTTCAAACTCGCTCTCGGCATGGGCTTTGGCGATCTCGGCGGTGACTTTGCCGGCATCTTGCAGGATTTCGCGGTCGGTGGCGGCGATGAAGCGGTTCAGGCGAGTTTCCCAGTCCTGCATGGTCATGGGAATTTGGCGCAGGGCCATGTCCTCGGCCACATCGAGGTAGGCAGAGACGAGGCGCTGCAATTGGGCGGCCTCGCTTTCGGTGAGGTAGTTTTTGGCGACGCTGACATCGAACTTTTGGATTTTGCCTTTGGGGGCGTCCTTCCAAGTGGTGAGGCCCATGTGATCCTTGGCGGAATCGGCACGGAGGTAGATGACCTCAGCCGCCGTGTGCCCGTGAATGGCCCAATGAAGTTTGTTTTGCAC
>JBJONJ010000148.1:0-6815 GCA_046051905.1 Verrucomicrobiota bacterium | reverse complement strand
TCGGCGGATTCGGTTTGGACCAGAGGATGCGAGCCACAAATGTCGCTCCCTCGGCGCCGCGGGCCCTGGAGTCCTTCATGAACATGCCTTCGCAGACGGTCACCCACGATTCGTGTTCGTTGATGCGTGCGCAGCCGAAGTTCCCCATCTCCGCGCCGCGCTCGGGAACGACGACTCGTTCAGTCGCACGGAGGACTTGGAGCTTCTCTGGATCGACACGGGCCATGAATAGCGGTGCGCGGTGACGGATGATGTGGTCGTTCTGGGCGCCGCGGCGGGTGTAAACGAGGAAAAGTCCGTCGCGATGTGCCAGCCAGTGCTGCTGGGTGTTGTAGCTGCCGAGGTCCGCGCCGTCGTCGAAGGTCCACGGCTTTGGCTCGTCAAAGTGCAGGCCGTCATCGCTCACACTGACGTAACCACGCTCGTCGTTGCGCAGCGTGAGGTAGTAACGATCACGGAAGGCAATGAGCGACGGTTCATAAAGCCCGCGGGCCACGTCGAGGCGCAGAACATTGCCGTTTCGCTCATAAACGAGCTTTTCACCATCAAAGCGGCATTCGGCCACGGTGGTGCTGTAGCGGTCTTTGGCGCTTTTGGCGATGTAGAGCGGCACGAGCAGTTTTCCGTCCGGTCTCACCACCCACTGCGCACAGGCGTTTCGTGCGAAATTGAACTCCTCGACCTGCGGCAACGCCAAAACCTGCCACGGCGTCCACTTCGACGTGTTCGGATCAAAGACCGCATACACTGTCTGATGCGATCGCTTCACATCATCGAGCTGCCTGCCCTTCGGGCTGTAACGCACATGGCAGCCGATGGCGATGAGCCGGCCTGTTTTCTCATGCCAGCCCGGTGTGACATCGGCGACACTGAGCGTCACGCCATCCGGCTGCGGCTGCCAGTCGATCTCCGGTGGCAGCACCGGCCCGCTCCAGGTGCCGTCCACCCCGTCTCGCCGCATGAAGTGCAGGCCTGAGTAGTAGTCGGAGACCTTCAGGTGCTTTTGGATCGTCATCACCACGCCACCGGGCACCGGCGCGGCGCGCGGGTGAAACCACAGGAACTTGCCGTCGTCATGCTTCATCACCGTTTCGAGCTTCACGCTGAAATCCACCGGGTCAGCGGCGGGAAGGGCGGTCGCCGCGAGGAGCAGCAGGGCAGGGAGAAAGGACATTCTGGACATCCTCCCCACTACGCTCGGCGAAGAGTGAACCCATCATGGGGCCCGTGGCATTCCTCAGGCTTCCTCCAGCACCTGGCGCTGCTCCTGAGCGTTCAGTTCCCGCCATTGGCCGGGCTGCAATCCCAAGCTGTCCAAGCCCAGGTGGCCGATGCTCACGCGGATGAGTCGGAGGGTGGGGAAGCCCACGGCGGCGGTCACGCGGCGCACCTGGCGGTTTTTACCCTCGGTGAGCGTGAGCTCAATCCAGGACGTGGGCACGGTCTTGCGAAAGCGAACCGGCGGCACCCGCGGGCCATGCGGCGGCTCCACATCGAGTCGCCGGGCGAGGCAGGGCAGGGTGCGGAAGTCCTTCAAATCGATGCCTCCGCGGCGGAGTCGCGCCAGGGCCTCGTCGGTGACCTCGCCTTCGACTTGGACGTGGTAGGTCCGAGGGTGGCCGCGTCGAGGGTTGAGCAGGCGGTCGGTCCAGCGGGCCTCATCGCTCAAAAGAATGAGGCCTTCCGAGTCGCGGTCCAGCCGCCCGATGGGATACACCCGGGGCGGAAAACCGAACTCGGCCAGAGTGCGATGCGACGGGTGCTCCTGCGTGAACTGAGACAGGACATCGTAGGGCTTGGAAAAGGCGAGGAGCATCGGCTGGCCCATCACCTTCCTCCTGGCTTCGCGCTGCTCAAGATGTTTTCACCCCATTCACCGGTTGATTTTTGCCCTGCCGCCTTTTCCTCTATCGCATGCGTCTTTGTGTTCTCCTCCTTCTGCCATTCATGCTGCTTCGGACAGCCGCTCCAGGCCAGGACACCGGTCCGGCGAAGGACGATCCCTCCGTGCCGAAGGACCGCGACACCATCCTACGCATCCAGATTTTCCTCGATAAAAATCTCTTCGGTCCGGGCAAGCTCGATGGAGCGCTCGGCGAGTTCACCTACAAAGCCGTGGTGAACTACAACTTCGCCCATGGCCATCGCGACCTCTATGACTGGACGCCGGTGCAGGCCGAGGCCGAGAAGGAGGTGCCGGTGATCTTCGCCGCCTTCAAAGTGCGGGCTGACCTCATGAAGTTCATCAACAAGGACCTTCCTGAAGATCCCTCGAAGCAGGCCGAGTTCCCCTACATGGCCTACCGCAGCCTTTCCGAGCTGGTGGCAGAGCGTTTTCACACAGACGAGACTTTCCTCGCCAAGATGAACCCCGGCAAAAACATCGACGCGATGAAAGCGGGCGATGTGATCGTGGTGCCGAACGTGCGCTCCTTCCGCGTCGAGGAGGTGAAGCCCATGCAGTCCTTCAAAGAGGATAAGACGCTGAGCAGCCACACCATCGTTGTCGATACCACGGAGCGCATGGCCGCCGTGTATACCTCCGATGAGATGATGGTGGCCGCTTTTCCCATCACACCGGGAAAGCCTCAATTCATCCCGGTGGGCACGTGGAAGGTGCAGAGCATGATGACGACGCCGAGCTTCCGCTACGACAAGCAATTCCTCGAAGAAGGCGTGCGTGGGGAGGAGGCCTATCAGCTCCCACCCGGTCCCAATAGCCCCATCGGCATCATTTGGTGCGGCCTGAGCAAAAGCGGTATCGGCCTTCACGGCACCGCCCTTCCGCGCACGATCGGCCGCACCCGCAGCGCTGGCTGCGTGCGATTGGCAAACTGGGATGCCATTCGCCTTCCTTCACTCATCCGGCCAGGAACGAAGGTGATCGTGCGTTAATCTCCGCATGCCACACATCCTCATCGCCGGACTCTTCCACGAGACACACACCTTTCTCGACGGGCTCACCACCTTGACAGACTTTCAAATCCGTCGCGGTCAGGAGATGCTCGACTGCCTCGGTGATGCCTCGCCCCTCGGTGGTGTGCTGGAGTTTGCCGCAGCGAACCACTGGCAGATGATGCCATCGGTGGACTATCGGGCACAGCCATCAGCCACCGTCGCCGATGAGGTGATCCATCAGTTCTGGCAGGAGTTGATGCCGTTCATCCAGAAAGACTCATTCGATGCCATCTACCTTGTCCTGCATGGCGCGATGACCTCCCAAACCATCCTCGATGTGGAAGGCGAGATCCTCCAGCGCATCCGCGCCATCACCCAGGTGCCCATCTTTGGTGTCTTTGACCTCCACGCCAATTTCTCGCCCAAGATGGCCGCACTCGCCGATTGCCTCGTCGGTTATCGCGAGAATCCCCACACGGATGCACGCGAAGCCGCCGTGGATGCCGCCCGCCTGCTCCAGCGCTACTTCACGACTGGTAAACGCCCTCACATGCAGCTCCGGCAGCCCGGCCTCATTTGGCCCCCGACGGGCACCGGCACCGGCACTGATCCCATGAAAAGCCTCGAAAACCTCGCGAGGCAGATGGAGTCCGCGGACGAATCCCTGTGGGCGATGAACATCGTGGCTGGCTTCAGCTTTGCCGACACGCCCGACACCGGTGTGAGCTTTGTTGCCTGCACGACGGACAATGCCTCTGTCCTGCTCGAAACGCTCGCGGCCAAAGCCACCGAATTGAACCACCTCGGCCTCGTCACCGATCCGTCGGCCGATGAGGTGCTGGCCAAGCTCTCGCCCATGCCGGACGGCCTCACCGTGCTCGTCGAGCCTTCTGATAACATCGGCGGCGGTGCCCCCGGCGATGGCACCGGCTTGTTGCGTGCTCTTCTGCGCCACCGCATCGAAAACGCCGCCATCTGTCTCGCGGATGCGGAAGCCGTGCTGGCATTGGAAGCAGGCGAAAGGCACATCCGTCTCGGCGGCAAAGGTTCACGACTCGATGAAGGTCCTGTCGAACTCGATGTGGAGCTGGTGGCGCTCAACGACGGCCGTTTTGAACTCGAAGACAAGAACAGCCACCTCGCCAGCATGTGCGGCGATGCTTTCGATATGGGCCGCTGCGCCGTCGTGAAGCACGCAGGCCTCACCATCCTCATCACCAGCATCAAAACGCCGCCCTTTGACCTCGGCCAGTGGCACAGTCAGGGCATCGACATCGAGAAAATGAGCGTCGTCGCCGTCAAAGCTGCCGTGGCCCACCGCCGCGCCTACGACAAGATCGCCGCCCGCATGCTGTGGGTGGATACCCCCGGCCCCTGCAGCAGCAATCTGGCCTCGCTGCCTTACAAGCACGCCAAGCTTACGCGATGAGCTTTGCCTCCGCCACCGCCTGATCGAGCACTTGGTTCGTTCGCACGATCCACTTCTCCTCCATCGGCGTGTTCCAAAGCAGCTTTCGCACCTTCTGCTCATCGAGTCGTTTCGTGCCGAGCAGGAAGGCCAGCAGCCGCACATCCTTCGGTCTGCCCGCGAATAACTTCGCCACAGCCATGTCATGTGGATTGAGCGCAAACACCCGTGGACAACCTTCCAGCGGCACCAACCGATCCCGAAAGTCCGGCGGGAAGCAGTCGAAGGCGGCGGGGCGGACGATGTCGGCGTAGTAGCCGAACATCTGGAAGAACGGGCTTTCCTTGCCGATGCACTTGGTCAGCATCTTGCCAATTTCTTCATTCCAAGGGTCGAGGATAAAGTCCGCGTCATTGGTGTTTTCGTAGATCGTCGTGGTCTCGGCGATGTCCGGAAAGGTCGCAAAGGCTGATGCGGAGCCAAAGATGATAATCCTCACCTCGGGTACCAATGCCGAGGCGGACGTGGCCATGTGATTCAATGCCTGGAGCTGCATAAGAACGGTTCACTTTCCTCCTCGCTTAGAACCCCAGGAAAGGGGGCAAAGCCTTTGAAAAAGCGCGTCTCCTCGTCATCCGCCCGCAGGACATCCCCCAGTTGACGCAGACCGCCTTGAGATTGTTTTGCTTGGACGATCAATTCCTTCCACTCGTCGAGTCTCTTGACCGCCCAATGTCCTCGCTGAGTCCAACGCTCGATATTCTTCAGCGGAATATCCAGCAGTGCCGGCTCACGCTCAAACTTATCTGCCAGGTAGCAGAAGTAAGCGTGCTCCAGCTTGTCGCCGGTGTCGTCGTGCTCTTTGAACATGGGCGGATTGTAAGCGGAGGCTCCGGGGCTGCCAAGAGGCAGTTTGGAGACTCACGCGATGATCTCCTTGATCGGCTTCTGCTTCTCCACGCCGGTAAGGCGGGCGTCGAGGCCTTGGAATTTGTAGCTGAGGCGCTCGTGGTCGATGCCGCATTGGTTGAGGATGGTGGCGTTGATGTCGTTCAGGTGCGCGGGGTCGGTGGCGATGTTGTAGCTGAAGTCATCGCTCTCGCCGTAGGTCGTGCCGCCTTTGATGCCGCCGCCGGCCATCCACATGCAGAAGTTTCGCGGGTGATGGTCGCGACCGTAGTTCGTCTGCGAGAGACCGCCCTGCGAATAGACCGTGCGACCAAATTCACCGCCCCAGATGACGAGTGTGCTGTCGAGCAGGCCGCGTTGTTTGAGATCGGTCAAAAGAGCGCCGATGGGCTGGTCGGTGTCGCGACATTGCAGGCGGATATCGGCAGGCAAATTGCCGTGCTGGTCCCAGCCGCGATGCAGCACCTGCACCACGCGGGTGCCGCGTTCGATGAGCCGTCGCGCGAGGATGGCGCTGGCGGCAAAGCTGCCCGGTTTGAGCACTTCGGGGCCATACAGGTCCAGCGTGGCCTGGCTTTCCTGTTTCAGATCGACCAGCTCCGGCACGCTCGTCTGCATGCGAAAGGCCATCTCATACTGAGAGATGCGCGTCTGGATTTCGGGGTCGCCGAACTTCTCAAAGCTGTGCGCATTCATCTGCGAAAGCGTGTCGAGCATCGCGCGACGATTCGCGGGCGAGACGCCGTCCGGGTTCTGCATGTAGAGCACGGGATCGCCCACGGCACGCAGCGCCACACCGCTGAATTTGCTCGGCAAAAAGCCACTGCTCCACATGCGGGTGAAAAGCGCCTGCGCCATCGCCTTCGCACTCCAGTTCGGCGTGAGCACGACAAAGGCCGGCAAGTCATTGCTCTCGCTGCCGAGGCCGTAGCTCAGCCACGAGCCGAGGCTCGCAAAGCCAGGCACCTCGCGTCCGGTCATCACAAAGGTGCACGCGGGGTCGTGGTTGATCGCGTTGGTGTGCACGGTCTTGATCAAAGCGATGTCATCGACGTGCTTCGCCGTGTGCGGCAGCAATTCGCTCACCCAGCGCCCGCATTGACCATGCTGCGCGAACTTGAACAAACTCGGTGCCACCGGAAACCGCGCCTGCTTGCTCGTCATGCCTGTCAGCCGCTGTCCACCCTGCACGCTCGGCGGCAAATCCTTGTCAAAACACTGCTGAAGACCTGGTTTGTAATCCCAAGTATCGAGCTGCGACGGCCCGCCGTTCATGTGCAGATAAATCACCGCCTTCGCCTTCGCTGAGAAATGCGGTAGCCCTGGCAATGGCTCATGCACCTGCGTTTTGGAGGCCGAGAAAGCATCCCTGCCCATCGCATACGTCAAACCGAGCCCGCCAAGGCGCAGCCCGCTGTGCCCGAAGAACTGACGGCGGGTTTGGAGGAGATTGGATTCGAAGAGAGGGTTCATGGGAAAGTGTTTCAGGATCAAAGTTGGCCGATTTTGAGGCATGTGATTTGTCGCGGCAGCGTCGTGGAGTGCGGTGGCAGAGATGCAAGGGCACCTTGCATCGGCGACACCGCTGTCGAGCGCGGGA
>JBJONJ010000147.1:0-2712 GCA_046051905.1 Verrucomicrobiota bacterium | reverse complement strand
CCGCTGCGTGGGCCTCATCTACCTCGGCTGGCCGCGTGAGGGGCTCAAATGGCCGCGCAGCGTGCGGCAGCCGGTGGCCTCGAAAATCGAATGGAGGACCTCGTCGCATGCTTGAGTGGCTTTCCAGTACATGGAGCAGCGTGGCGCAATTTTTCAGCGGTCTGCCGTGGGGCACGCTGGGGGTGTGGTCGCTCACTGTCTCGCTGCTCATCGTGGGCTTCGTGGGAGCCATCGTGCCGTTTTTGCCGGGGCCACTGCTCATCGTGGTGGCGGGCATCGTGCATACGCTGCTGCTGCCGGAGAGCGGGATGAGCACCTGGGGCATCGTGCTCTTGATCCTGTGGTTCTGCCTGGCTTACGCGGTGGATTTCTTCAGCGGCATGATGGGGGCACGGTGGTTCGGAGCGAGCCGCTGGGGCATTGCCGGCGTGTTCATCGGCGGCATTGTGGGCTTGTTTTTCGGTCCGTTGGGTTTGCTGCTGGGGCCGCTGGTCGGCGGCTTTGCCTTTGAGCTGCTGTTTGCGAAGCAGCGGCTTCAACCGGCGATCAAGAGCACCTGGGGCACGCTGCTCGGCACCGGCGTGGGCCTCGTGCTGCGTGTGGGCATCTCGCTGGCGATGATCGCCACCTTCTTCATCGACGTGCTGTGGTGGTGAGCGGGCTTACTTTTTCGCCACCGGGAGAAACTGCACCGCATCGGCGATGACCACCTTCGTCGGCTCCGTGCCGTCATTCGAGATGCGCACCCATCCGGCACGGCCTTTTTCAAAGCGGAAGACGCCGAGCGTGCGAAACAGATGCGCGTGAGGCGGCTCCTGCTGCTGATTGAGGCGCATCGTGACCTCGCCATCGGCATGGTGAATGGTCACGGGCGTGTTGGTGGCACGGCGGACGTTGTAGCAATGCGCCAGCCGCACCTCATACCAGCCGGCCTGCGGTAGCTCCGGTGTGAAAGTAACTGATTTCGTGCCTTTGCCAGCCTTTATGTCGTGGATGTAACCGAGTCCGACATAAGGCGGCGTGTGCGTGGAATACTGCCAGTCACCCACCAGCTCCGCGGCGGTTTCATCCACGACGATGCCGGGCAGCTTCGCCGCATCGGCGACGATGTGTTTCACCATCTCGGGGCGATCCACCTCGCCAGCGGCGTGCGTGTTGGGCAGCGCCTTCGGATGCGGCGCGAGTTTTTCCCCGGCCAGCGAGGCGGTGACGATCAAAGCGGGCAGCAGGAGGCATCGAAAATTCATGAGAGCAAAACTCGAAAACGATTCATTCCATCCAAAGCGTTCATGGAACAATGTCACGCCCTGCCTCCTCCTCGCTGCCCTTTTCGCCTCCACCGCTTTTCTTCACGCTCAGGATGGGAGGCTCGACCGAGCCACGTGCGTCGCTTCGAGGGCACGCTAGGGAAGAACCTCGACATCGGTTTCTCCTACGCTCCCTATGAAAACGGGCCGTATTCGCTGGGCTCCATCGAGCTCATTCTGCCATGGAAGGACGTCATCGACGACCTGAAGCCAGACACCAAGGTCCACGAGATGGCCGCCAAGTTTGTCGGTAAGGCCAAAGAGTGACGCCACGCTGCCGCTAGCGAATCCGGGGTTGCCATTTCTCCCCCGTGCCGCATTCTTCGCGCCCCATCCATGCGCACTCTTGTCATTGGCGACATTCACGGCTGTTCAGCAGCCTTGGATGCCCTATTGAAAGCGCTGGCTCCCGGCAAAGACGACACGCTGGTGACCCTCGGCGACTACGTGGACCGCGGGCCGGACTCCAAAGGCGTCATCCAGCGCCTCATCGAGCTCGATACGCAGACCCGGCTCGTGCCCATCATGGGCAACCACGAGATCCTCATGCTCGACGCGAAGAAGCGTGAGATCGACTTCGAGTCCTGGCTGGCCATCGGCGGCCGCGCCACGATGGAAAGCTACGCCGGCGCCCCCTTGCCGGAATGGACCGCGGTGCCGAAGGCGCACTGGGAGTTCATGGGAACGCGTTGCCAGCGCTACTTTGAGACCGAGACGCACATCTTCGCCCACGCGGGTGTGAATGCCGTGCTGCCACTCGCCGATCAAGGCGATGACTGGCTCTTCTGGCGGCGCTTTGATGATGCGCACGCGCATTTCTCCGGCAAAACCGTCATCTGCGGCCACACCGCGCAGAAGAATGGTCTGCCCGCGATCAAGCCCGGATGCCTCTGCATCGACACCTGGGCCTACGGCGAGGGATGGCTCACCGGCATGGACGTGAGCACGGACGTTTTTATCCAGGCCAATCAGCACGGTCATGTGCGCCGCCTCACCAAAGCGGAAGTGCTCGCCCAGGCCGCCGCCGCCTGATCTCCATCATGAAAACCGTGCGCTGCCTGCTCGCCGCCGCCGTCTTTGCCGCCTTCTGGTGCGCCGGGGCTTTCGTGCTGCTGCCGCGCATGGAGGCCAAGCTCGCCACCGCCGCCCGTGAGGCCCTCGCCGCGCAGCAGACGCTCGCGAAGCGCATCGACAAGGTGCAAACGACCTTCCAAGGCCAGGTCGCCCACCTCACCGGCCAGGTCCGCAGCGTGCAGGACAAGCTCACCATCGAGGCCGCCGTGCGTGATCACGTCCGCGCCCCCACGATGGTCGCCAGCGGCCTCGGTGCCTCGTTGAACCCCGTCGCCGCCGTGCGGAATGAGATCGAAATCGTGCCCTTCCCGCCCGGCTGGATGCTGCTCGC
>JBJONJ010000146.1:0-11007 GCA_046051905.1 Verrucomicrobiota bacterium | reverse complement strand
GCATCCAGGCCACCTGGATGAAGCGGGAATATTGCCCAAGAAAGTTCTTGCTCTTCAATGAAACAACTTGCTGCCCAAAAAGGCAGCGCATTCGCATGAAAGTCGAATTTTAACTACCGAGCTGTTTTCTCGTACTTCCTAGGTTTATCGGGCCAGCAGACTGACAAAAGACGGTGACGCCTTTTCGAAATCCAGGTGGATTGCGCCGATGGCAAAGGCTGGGCGTCCTCGCCTTCGACAGCACATCTGGCTATTTTGGACACGACACCTCTCCCTGTCGCCCTCACGAAATGGAAATACCGCACCATCTACAGCGTCGACGACCGTCAGGTCGGCCAGTGGGGCGCGGAGGCCAGTGTGAATGTAGGTGGCTAAAGCTCCCAAAAAACAAAAACGATGCACGAGAACAGCACCAATAGCTAAACACGAATGAAAACACACGAACGACTACCCATCACTGCGATTCTCTCTGCCATTGTATCGCTTCAGACTTCCCAGCCTGCGCTCGCAGTATTGACGCTACTTGGTGAGCGTCACCCCCAGCACTGTATGAACTTGTTGGCGTCATAGAGGTCAAAGCTCACAAGCTAGGAGCTCTATGCACAAAGAGGCCATAGTTTTGAATAACGATGAAGCCGGGCGGGCACAGACATCTGTGCAACGGCAGGTGGAACTAGTGCGGGAGTTTGAGCGCAGCGGACTCTAGGGTCCCCGTTTCGCCGAGCTGGCCGGGGTCAACTACCTCACCTTTGCGGCCTGGCGGCGCAAGCTGGGGGGGGCACGCCCCGGCCAGGAAGCAGCAGGCCTGTGTTCCCGGAGGTAACGGCGGCACAGCCCGCAAAAACTGGAGGCATTCGACTGCCAAAATGGGCACTTGCAGAGCTCTGAGGCCGTTCTGCAGCAGTTGGAGAGGCGATTGCAGATGTTTTTGGCTGGATTGCAGGTGTTTTCAACGGCTTGTCAGCCGTTCGAGATGCGATTGCAGCGGATTAGGGCTGTTTTGCGAGAGTTTGGCCGACTGTTGCAGGCATCTCCCTCGTTTTGCAGGCGTTTGTGCCATCATTGCAGCGGTTGAAGACGCTCTTGCAGGTTTTTGTGTCCAATCTGCATCGGGTGATCTGTGTTTCGCGCTGGGCCGCATTGAAGGATGCAGGATTGCGCTTGAGCTGCCCCGATGCCGCATCCAAGAAGGAGGGAACACCTATCCCTGATCTCTTATGGACGCTGAAATGACCATCCTGGAATGCGAAGAAGCCATGACGAAGGCCGTCGAGCATGCCATCCACGAATTCGCCACGGTACGCACTGGCAAGGCGAGCCCGACGCTCGTCGAAAACATGGACGTACATGTCCACAGCTATGGCAGCCACATGAAGCTCAAGCAGCTCGCCATGATCACCACACCGGACCCGCGCCTGATCCGCATCGAGCCGTTTGACTCCAGCACGCTGCAGGACATCGACCGCGCCATCAAAGAATCCCGCCTCGGCCTGAATGGCAGCATCGAGGGCAAGGTCATCCGCCTGCCCATCCCTGCCCTATCGCAAGAGCGCCGCGAGCAGATGGTGAAAATGTGCAAGCAGCTCGGCGAGGAAGCCCGCGTGCGTGTGCGCAGCGCCCGCCGCAGTGCTTTGGAGGATTTAAAAGCGGCCGAAAAAGGGAGCAGCATCACCGAGGATGATCTCCGCCGTCTCGAAAAAGATGTGCAGACGATGACGGATAAAAAAATCGCCGAGATCGACCAGCACGTCGTTTCCAAGGAGAAGGAAATCCTGACGGTTTGAAACCGATGGCCACTCTCGCCGACCAGCTCATTTCTATCCTCGGCCCGGACCGGATTTCGACCACCCCGGCGGACATTGCCACGCACAGCACGGACAAATGGTTCGCGTCGAATCCGCCTGAGGTCGTGGTGCATGTGCAAAACGTGGACGATGTGTCCAAAACGCTGCGCTTTGCCAATGAACACAAAATTCCCGTCACGCCGCAAGGTGCCCGCGTGGGCTATGTTGGAGGTTGCGTGCCATCACGCGGCGGCATCGCGCTATCGCTAGCGAAGATGAACCGCATCGTCGAGATCAAAACGGAAGACGGTGTGGCTGTCGTCGAACCGGGCGTGATCACCGGCCATTTGCAGGCTGCGGTGTGCAAGCTCGGCTGGTTTTATCCGCCGGACCCGGCCTCGCTTAAAGAATGCAGCCTCGGCGGCAACATCGCGACAAATGCCGGCGGGCCGCGCTGCCTGAAGTATGGCGTGACGCGGCATTACGTGCTCGGTTTGCAGGCGGTGCTCGCGGACGGCAGCATCGTGGACGCGGGCGGTCGTTGTCACAAAAACAAGACCGGCTTTGATCTCACCGGCCTCATGGTCGGCAGTGAGGGACTGCTTGGTGTCGTCACGCAGGCCACGCTGCGCATCATCCCGCATCCGCCGATGCGTGCGATGCTCTCTGCGGGCTTCAATTCCTTCGCCGAGGCCGCGAACGCCGTGCAACGTATCCTCGGCAGCGGCTTTTTGCCCTCGGCGCTCGAGATCGCGGACAAATTCACGCTTCGCGCGGCTCGCGAGTATCTCGGCGAATCCGTCACGCCGAAAGGCGATGCGCATCTGCTCGTCGAGATCGACGGCCAGACCGAGTCGGTGAAGGGTGAGCTGCAATTGCTGGCGAAACTCGTTCGAGAGCTCGGCTGCATCTGCCTCGAAGAAGCGCTGGGCGAGGAAGCCTGCGAAGCGTTCTGGAAACTGCGCCGCGAGTTCAGCTACAGCCTGCGCAACACCGGCCTGATCAAATTGAACGAAGACATCGTCGTGCCGCGTGGCCGGCTCGTGGAGCTCGTCGAATTCGCGGAGCAACTGCAAGCCGAGTTTGGCTTCCCGGTGGCTTGTTTCGGCCATGCGGGCGATGGAAACATCCACGTGAACATCATGGTGCCGACGATGGACGACCTACCTGTGCGCGAGAAGGCCGAGCAGGCGCTCGACCGTCTGTTTCATCAAATCATCGCCTGGAAAGGCGCCATCACTGGCGAGCACGGCATCGGCATTGCGAAGGCACGCTGGTATCCGCATGCCGTGCCAGACGCGGCGCGTGCCATGCACACCTCATTGAAGAAAGCACTCGATCCGAACGGGATTTTGAATCCCGGGAAGTTCATTTCTTGAGCTTCGAGAGCACGTCCTCCTCCTGCGGAGCATTTTCATCCAGCGGCGCGATCTTTTCCGCGATGCGGAAGATCACGAGGATGAGCTCCACGACCACGCGGGCCACGATGGCATAGGCCAGAAAGGCCAGCGGAGCCGTGACGAAGCCGAGAAAGCCGTCGATCCACCGCCACGTGTAAATCACCGCACCCACGAGGCTCAGGGCATAGACCACGCGGATGAGCTTAGGCGTCACGAGGCGTTTGAAGCTCAAATCGAGCACCAGATCGAGGATGGCCCGGATGAAGGACCACAGGCGGGCAACAGGGGAATCGAGAGTTTTGGAGTCACTCATAGGCCAAGGTAGTGGCAGGCCGGAAAAGCGGCAATAGGCCAAAAGACGAGCCTCCGAAGCATTTTCGGGCCCGGAATATCCGTTTGCGCTTTCTGGCAAGCGAGCCAGACTCCGCGCCTCTTTTCCGGTCCGTATGTGCGGGCCTGCTGAAAACCACTCCTCGGAACCTAACACCCTGCCCCGACCATGCCTGCGAAAAAGTCCAAGCCCGCAGCCAAGAAGCCTGCTGCGAAGCCCGCCACGAAAGCGCCTTCCAAACCGGCAGGGAAGCCGAAGAGCAAGCCTTCTCCCGCCAAGAAAACCTCTCCCAAACCTGTGAAGAAAGCTCCCGCGAAAAAAGCCGCGAAACCCGCGCCCAAGAAACCCGCCGCCAAGCCCATCCCAAAGAAGGCGGCTCCGGTGAAAAAACCCGCTCCCGCCAAGAAAGCCGTCCCGGCCAAGAAGCCCGCAGCCCCCGTGAAGAAGGCTCCGTCCCCCGCGCCGAAAGCTGCTCCCAAGCCCGTTCCAGCCCCGAAGGCCCCAGTAAAAGCCGCCCCGGCCCCGGTAAAAGCCGCGCCAGCACCCGTCAAGGCCGCTAAGCCCGCCTCCAAGGGCACGCCAACCCCGAAGATCAGCTCCGGCCCGAAGACCGGCACCCCGCGCCGCGTAGTAGAGGACGAGGGGGCCACGATCGAGATCGCCAAGGGCCCGGTGAAGATGACCCCCTTTCTCAAGAAGCAAAAGCAGCGCCTCATCGAGCTGCGCGACGCTTACATGAGTTCCATCGAAGGCGTTTCCGCCGAGACCATCCGCGATGGCGGTGACTCCTCCGCCTTCGGCATGCACCAGGCGGACGCCGGCAGCGATGCTTATGACCGCGACTTTGCCCTGAGCCTCCTTGGTAAGGAGCAGGACGCTCTCTATGAGATCAACGAGGCGCTCAAGCGCATCGACAACGGCACCTACGGCATCTGCGAAGGCACCGGCGAAAAGATCATGGAAGAACGCCTCGAGGCCATGCCTTTCGCCCGCTATGGCATCGCCTGGCAGGAGAAAATCGAGCGCGAAGGCCGCCGGAACACCTGGAACCGCCCGGTGCACAGCCTTTTCGGCCTTGACGATGGTGCCGACGACGACAAGGACGACGACAAGGACGAGGAAGAAAGCTCCTCCAACTCCTCGAATTCAAACAACTCCGGAGAGTCGCTTGACTTTAGCAAAGAGTAATCTAGCCTTCACGCCCAAAATTTTATGCCGCGAGACATTATCATCCTCGAATGCACCGAAGCCAAGGCCGCAGGAATGCCGACCTCTCGCTACGTGACCACGCGCAACAAAAAAAGCGTGCGCACGCCGAACCGCCTCGAAAAAGTGAAGTTCAATCACTTCATGAAGAAGCGCACGCTGCACCGCGAAATCCGTTAATACGCACCTTATCATGCAACCGAAGACCAAAGAACGTCTGATCTCCCTGCGCCGTCACAACCGCAAAATGCCCCGCCGTCGCGTGGACATCCCTGTGGCCAAGGTCGTTTACACCAACCCAGAAATCCTTTCCCGCTTCACCACGGAGTCCGGCAAACTGATTCCCCGCCGTGTCACCGGCCTGCCCGCTTGGCTTCACCGCAAGGTCGTCCGCGAGGTGAAACGTGCCCGTGCTGTCAACCTCCTTCCCTGATCCGGACGCGGGTTGAATTCTCATCCTAATCCCACTGCTGCACCCGCGGCAGTGGGATTTTTGTCTCTCCTGCACCCCCCACCATGTCCGCCCTTACAGACACCCAGAGCGAACGCGATGACCGGCTGCTCCCCATCGATCGCGTCGGCGTTCGCAGCCTGCGCTTTCCCCTCCGCATCCGGGACCGGGAAAGCACCGTGCAGCACACTGTGGCCACCGTGTCCCTCGCCGTTGACCTGCCTCATCATTACAAAGGCACGCATATGAGCCGTTTTGTCGAAGTGCTCCACGAACACGGCACCGAGCTTACCGTGGCGACCATTGCCGGCATGCCGAAGGAGCTCATCAAGAAACTCCAAGCAGACAAGGCGCACGTCGAGTTCCGCTTCCCCTATTTCCGTGCCAAAAAAGCGCCGATCTCCGGTGCCGAGGGGCTTCTCGACTACGGCGTCATCTTTGAAGTGAACACCAACAAGGACGCCAGCGACTTCGTTTTGACCGTCGAGGTGCCCGTGACCACGCTCTGCCCCTGCTCGAAGGCCATCAGCGCCCGCGGCGCCCACAATCAGCGCGGCATCGTAACCCTCGCCGTGCGATTCAGCGAGCCTGTGTGGATCGAAGACCTCATCGAGCTCGTCGAGGCCTCCGCAAGCGCCCAGCTATACAGCCTGCTGAAGCGTCCCGATGAAAAATTCGTCACCGAGGCCGCCTACGACAATCCCGTCTTCGTCGAGGACCTCGTGCGCAACGTCGCCCAAAAAGCCAAAAGCCACCCGCGGATCACCTGGTTCCGCGTCGAAGCTGAAAACTTCGAGTCCATCCACAACCACAACGCCTGGGCGATGATCGAAAGCCCAAGGAAATGACGTATGCCTCGATCATCTGGCAGACCTGTGCCCACAGCTTGGGCATGAGACGCTTCGAAGAGGAAGGACGATTTAGGAGCAGTGAGAAGAACCACTAGCCTTTCGGCCAAGAGAGAACCTTTTTTTGTTTCAATCGGAGTAAGACCAAGTTAGCAACTCCAATCATCAGATATGCTGTAGCAATAGCCAGCGTAGGCCAAGGTGTTGGCCTATCATCAAAAAGTGCCATCACCAGACGGATCGCCCCGATTAACATCACTCCACAGGCAATCATGACCCGTGCTTTGAAATACTTCATAGAGCTATGCGAAGGTTTAGGTTTAAGGCTCCAAGCAATGCACCATAGATCAATGGTGGTAATCTACAAACTCACAAAACAAGAAATGTGACCAAGTGTTCAGCAATTGACCTGATAACGTTATACCGGTGGCCATTGAGGAAATGGGGCATCGTTAGCATCAGGTCCGGGCGTGTTGTAGTCGACTATCTCCCACATCAGCCAGATCATTCCGACTGCAACAGCACAAACTCCAACGACTAACGCCGCGGTGCCGCCCAAAAAGCATCCGACCACAGAAAGCGCTACCCCCACCACCCCCAAGACGGTGCCCCAAGTCCAGAATGTTTCGTCTTCTTGGTTTGTGAGATTTTCTTCTGAGTCATCGCTGGAATCGCTCATAGGGGTAGAATCGTCTGAGGCCGGTTCGCCATTGTCCAAGTCATCATATGGATTGAGGGGGTCTGTCTGCCGCCAATCATCATTTGAAACTTCTTCGCCGTCGTTAACACCGCCCCCATCCGTATCCGGGTTGCCCGGGTCAGTGCCCAACTCTTCCTCCTGAGCATCCGTGAGCCCATCGCCATCAGAATCAACCGATGGTTCTTCAGTTGCAGCGTCAGTCTGTTCGTCAATAGCCGCCAATTCCGCGTAGAGGTCATCTAATTCAGAAGTCTCATCCTGACCGAACGACACGCTGTTGAAAGCCAACGAGAAAAACAGTAGACAGAAGGTAATGATTTTCATGCGTTGCGGTTATACCCTCCCCCCCTGAAAAAAAGGCAACGAAAAAAAACCGGCCCGAATTTTTTTTGGCTGCATTTCGGCACCTGTCTGAGATCCACCGCTACATCACCTTCATCGAATGAACCCAATTTCCACAACTATCACCTCAACCGACGAGCCGCCCCTCATGCACCATGCGGTCGAGGAGGCCGTGCGCCTGCTGCGCTCGGGAGAGGTCGTCGCGCTGCCCACGGAGACCGATCACAATGGCGCAAAATAAATTTTCCTCAGCACTAAAGGAATCAAGATTATCGCCAATGCGGTAAACGCAGCTATCCTTCCACACTGACTGCCCCAGAAGCGGGCGTCGTAGCCTTTGCATTTGCAATACACCAAAATGACAACGGTTCCGATAGCCGCAAAGGCAACTGGTCGCAACAATGAAGCATCAATACTCGGCCATGCGTCAATAAACCGTGTTAACACAGTAGACCACAACGCGACCCAACCTACGGCGTGCCAAGCATTCTTATGTTCTCCTGAATCTTTAATCATACAGTTCAGATTGAGTTAATACCAACCAAGACCATAAAAAACGTCGTTTACGAACTCGGTGACACCTGCAGCATACCCACAGGCCTGTTCAACCACCCCGAAGCCTGGTATGTCCTGAGCCCACCAAACTGTATCGCCGATATTATCAAAAAAGCTCACAACTTCCTGCGTCTCGCGATAGTTTTCTATTAGCTTGCCATACTTGTAGGTGCTTGGCTCATAAGGATTCGGAATCTCAAATGGCCCAATCGCTGGCGGATTACAGATTGGGCAAGTCGTGGGGTTGTGCCCGCCGTTGGAATTCCCATCACTACTCGTCGCGCCTGCCGATGAATCTAATCCGTTGCCTGCGTCTCGATACGACCACTCAGCCTCAGCTACACGGTCCTCACGGTCATCATATGGATTAAAGGGGTCTGTCTGCCGCCAATCATCATTCGAGACTTCCTCACCATCGCTGACGCCTCCACCATCCGTATCCGGGTTACCCGGGTCAGTGCCAAGCTCCTTCTCTCGGGCGTCCGTAAGTCCATCTCCATCAGAATCAACCGATGGCTCTTCAGTTGCAGGGTCAATCTCCTCGTTAATAGCAGCCAATTCCGCGTAGAGGTCATCTAATTCAGAAGTCGCATCCTGACCGAACGACACGCTGTTGAAAGCAGATGAAAAGAACAGTAGTGAGCAGGCCATTATTTTCATGCGTGGCGGTTATATGCACCCTAATCAAAAACATCAATAAAAAATATTCTTACACACAGCATTTTTGATCTCATTTCAACATTTGCCTGAGATGCACCGCTCCCTCTCCTGAATCGCCTGAACGCAATTCCCACAACGATCACCTCAACCCACGAGCCGCCTCTCATGCACCATGCGGTTGAGGAGGCGGTTTGTTTGCTGACCAGTGGAGAGGTCGTCGGCCTGCCCACGGAAACCGCTGATGGCCCAGCAACCAAGGCGCTCGACAAGCCGCTCGCCGCGCCCAGTGCTTCGGCTCTATCAACCCCGCGATGAAAGTCTGCTGAAGCGTCCCGATAAAAAATTCGTCGCTGAAGCCGCTTACGACGCCCCCGTCTTCATTGAGGATCTCGTGCCCAAAGTCGCTCAGAAGGTCAAAAGCCATCCGAAAATCACATGGTTCCGCGTCGAGGCTGAAAACGTCGAGGCCCTCCACATTCAATACCCCTAGATGATGATCGAAAGCCTCGGTAAATGAAGCTGTTGAGGTGCTACACACGTGGTTGGCGTACACGAGGATGGTAGTAGGTGGTGGAGCGTGTCACGCCGAACAGGCTGAACAGCACGCTCACGGGCACCAGTGGGATCATCACTCCAGCAGTTGATTTTGCATGGCTACCACAAAACGAGCGCAGTAGGATGGCCGTCCTGGATGATTTCATTTCAATGCTGGCACATGCCTTCCCGCAAGTCTTTACCCAGGTTGTGATGAGCGTTTTAAAACGTCCACATGCAGGGTGAGTTCGCCGACTTTGAGCTTGCTCATGGCATCGGTTCGAGGCTGAAAGTGAACGATGACCATGGAGGAGAGGTCGGCAGCCGCGCAGTAATGATCACCGGTCCAATCCAAGAGGAGGGGGGAGCAGACCTGCCGACTTCACTTTCTATTTTGATGCGCAAGCCCTGACAACGTGCTCGGCGGCAGAGAAAAACAGGTGAAATAGCCCATCTTCGATGCATTGAGTCTCATCGCATGATCTCCAGACTGTTGCTCTGCCTTGTCGTTTCCTCTTTGACCATGGATGCCGCCGATTGGCCGGAGTGGCGTGGGCCTTCGGGACAAGGCGTGGCGACTATTGCGAAGCTGCCGGAGACTTTTAGCGAGACGAGCAACGTGACTTGGAAGATTGAGCTGCCGGGGCGAGGACATTCCACGCCGGTGATCGGTGGTGACGTGATCTGGATGACGACGGCGATGGAGAGGGGGGCCACCAAGGAAGATGCGGAGCGCCGCTTGAAAACGAACACGGGGGATCAACCGCTCGTCGTGCTCGAATCGCTTAGCCTGCGGGCACTGGCGGTGGATCGTCAAAGCGGGAAGCTGCTGAACGACATCGAATTGCTGAATGTGAAGGAGCCGCAGTGGGCACACCAGCTCAACAGCTACGCCTCGCCCACGCCGGTGCTCGCGGGTGGCAGGTTGTATGCGCATTTCGGTTCGTTCGGCACGGTCTGTCTCGATACAGCCACGCAGAAGGTGCTTTGGAAGAACGAGGAACTGCACATCATGCACGAAAACGGCCCCGGCTCGACGGCGGTGCTTTGGAAGAACCGCCTCATCGCCCACTTTGATGGCAGCGACACGCAGTTCATCGCGGCTTTTGACACGGAGACAGGCAAGATAGCATGGAAGACCATGCGCAGCGGCGAGATGGATCCGCGTCCGCAGCAAAAGAAGGCCTACGGCACGCCGCTGGTGATCCAAAGCGGTGGCATTCCAGTGCTGGTGAGCTCCGCGGCCAACAACATCTACGGCTACGATCCGGCCACCGGAAAAGAGCTCTGGAAGGTCCACTACGGCGAGCTTGGCTTTTCCATGTCCACCGTACCCGTGGCCGATGACAAGATGATCTATTTCAGCACTGCCTTCGGCAAATCGAACATCACCGCCTTGAAACACGCCGGCGCCGCCACACCCGAGGTGGCTTGGAAGAACAACAAGAACGCCCCGAAGATGTGCTCGCCACTGCTGCATGACGGCCTGCTCTACTTTGTGGATGACGGCGGCATCCTGAGCTGTGTGGACACGCAGACAGGCGATGCCGTTTACCGGGAACGTTTGGGCGGCAAATTCAGCTCCAGCCCGATTTTGGACGGCGACAAGATCCTCATCGGCAGTCGCGAAGGCGTGGTGAGCCTCGTCAAAGCCGGGCGCACCTTCCAACTGCTGTCCCAAAACACGCTCGATGGCTCCATCATGGCCAGCCCGTCCACCGACGGCGAGGCGCTCTTCATCCGCACGGACAAGGCACTGTATCGCATCGCGAAGTGACAGTCATGAGGTTAGGATAAAGCGATGACTTCAAAACTCGGCACCACCTTGATCGCGGCCTGTTTCGGCTTCGCGGGAGCTTTGGCGGCTCAAAACGCCGTCCCGCTTCCCGCTCGCGAACTACGCGGTTCATGGATCGCCACGGTGCGGAATATCAACTGGCCCAGCGAGCCCGGTTTGCCCGTCGCGAAGCAAAAAGAGCAACTCCTCACACTGATCGACTCCGCCACGAAGCTGCGCCTCAATGCGCTCATCTTCCAGGTGCGGCCCGCGGGCGATGCCATGTATGCCTCCGAGATCGAGCCGTGGTCGCCGTTCTTGACCGGCGAGATGGGAAAATCACCCGGTTGGGACCCCCTTGAGTTCGCCGTTAACGAGGCGCACAAGCGTGGCATGGAGCTGCATGCCTGGTTCAATCC
>JBJONJ010000145.1:0-6503 GCA_046051905.1 Verrucomicrobiota bacterium | reverse complement strand
AAGGGCTTCTCGGCATCGCCTTCGCCGCTGAGGTTTAGCGCGACCTTGTCACGAACGGAAAAGACTTTTTTGAGGATACCTTGCCACATGGGGGAAAAATTGGGGACGGAGAGCTAGCGATGAATTGAATCAAAGCAAACCCTTGGCCGCCATCCGCGCGAAAAGCGCCAGGGACAGGGCGTTGGTGATCTCGTTTTCCGCGATCATCCCCCGCAGCTCTCCTGCACTGACGAAACGCACGGAGCTGATGTGCTCGCTGCCTTCCGGTTCCGGCTGGCTCACGACGCACACGGGTTCCGCGTAAAAAAGGTAAACGCACTCATCAGTGAAACCTTGCGACGGGAAAAACCATCCCAGCGGGGTAAGTTGGCCGTTTTCAGGATCGAGGGCCAGCCCGGCCTCCTCGCGCATCTCGTTCAAAGCGGTGGCTACGATGCTCTCGCAGGTCGTTTCGGTGTCGATTTGGCCGGCAGGGAACTCCCACATGGTCTGCCGCACTGGCAGCCGCTCCTGCCAAATGAGCACGAAACGCCCATCCTCCAGCCTCGGGGCGATGGCGACGGCCTCCTTCCGCCCGACGACCAGCCAGGGCTGCGCCTTCTCCCGCCGGCCGGGCGTGAGATAGTGGTTCAGATCCACGCCGACATGCGGATTGTCGAACTTCCTCTCACTGCTCACGATCTCCCAGCCGGGCTCGGAGCCGGGCTGGAAGAGCGGAAAGGTCGGGAAGAGGGGGACTGGCATGCTTTTCTCGATAGCGGAGCGGGGGACTTCGGCAAGAGCTGGCCTTTGTCTTCATTCGCGCCACTTCGCGGCGGCGAGGCAAATCCAGCCCAGCATGAAACTCACCCCGCCAAACGGCGTCACGGCTCCAAGCCACTTCACCTGCATGTAGGCCAGCACATAGAGTGAGCCGCTGAAAAGCAGGATGCCAGCGATCGTGAAGCGCCAGGCCCAGGCAGCCGCTTGGCCACCCCGTCCGGCCATCAGGGCAAGCAGCACCGCCAGCACGGCGTTGGGCAGATGGTAAAACGAGGCCGTCTTCCAGTGATCGAGCTCGTTCGCGGCCACGAGCAGGTCGTGAACCTTGCCGTGAGCTCCCATGGAGCCGAGAAGGATGCCGAGCAGGCCCAGCAGGGCGGAAAGACGGACGCGAAGGGGGCTTGGAGCGTTCATGTGGGCTGCCTTTGGCCTTTCCCGAGGGAAAAATCACCCGCAAAATGCCCGTGAACGCCTAATTTAGGCCGCACCCCGCCCGTTCCACTCCGCCCTTTCCACGCATGCCAGAACGCCCCGACCAGGATGAAGCCTCGATCTTGGTGCGGCGTGCCCTCGACCAACATGAAAGCAATCTCATCGCCTACGCAGCCAGCATCCTCGGTGGAGACATCGAGCGTGGCCGCGATGTCGTGCAGGATTCGCTCCTCAAGCTCTACCTCACCGATCCCGCTCGCGTGCGGGACAACCTCAAATCCTGGCTCTACACCGTCTGCCGGAACCGCGCCCTCGACATCCTGCGCAAAGACCACCGCCTCGACCTCGGCGAGGACGAGTTGCTTGAAGCGTCCCCCTCGCATGACCCAGATCCCGGCGAGGTCGCCATCAATCGCGAGCTTTATGAGCATGTCTGGCGCTGCGTGGATCGCCTGCGGCCGAACCAGCGCGAGGTCATTCGCCTCAAATTTCTCCACGACTGCTCCTATCAAGAGATTGCCGGCATCACCGGACTCACCGTCGGCAATGTGGGCTTCATCATGCACCACGCCATCCGCAAGCTGCGGGAACTCCTTGCGCAGGAGACCGCCGGGCAGCCCCAGCATCACCATTGACCCTTGTATTCTGCCATGAACCCGCAAGACAATCCGCACTTCACTGCCTACGCCTTGGGCGAGCTCGATGCCGCGCAGGCTCGCGAGATCCACGCCACGCTGCGTGAGCACTCCGCCGCCGCGCATGAGCTGGAGCAGATCGAGGCCGTCACCGATGCCCTGCGTCACGGTGCCCCGATCCCGAATGCCCGCCTCACGCCGGATCAACGTCACGCCGTCCTGCATCCCTCGCATCTGCCGCGTTTCATGCAGCCGATGATGCCGCGCTCCGCCCCGGTGAAGAAGCCCGCCGTGGTCTGGAACACCTTTGGCCGCGTGCTGAAAGCCGCCGCCGTCATCACGCTTACCGGCGGAGCCTTCCTCCTCGGCTGGCAGATGCATCAGCCGGTGGAAGCGACCCTCGCCACGACCACCACGCCGCCAGCGCCCGAGCCGGTCACACCCCAAACCAAGCCTGTCGAGGTCGTTGAGGCTCTAAAGGCTCCCTCGCCGATGCCAGAGGTCATCGTCGTGAATGCACCTGAAGCCGCGCCGAAGGTCGAAAAGCCTGCCGTCGTCGTTGCCGAGGCTCCGAAGCCCGTGCCGGTCGTCGTCTCCAAAGTCGTCGAAGCTCCCAGACCTGCTCTGCAGGTGCTTTCGCTCGGCTTCTCCATGCCACGCAGCCTGCCCGCCTTTGCCAACACGTCCAAAGAACTAGGCAGCCGCTACACCTTGAATCCGGCTTTGATTCGTCCAGCACCGGTGAAAAAGGCTGGCGAGGCCTTTTCCTCTCCCGCGAAGGGCAAAGTCGAAGAAAAGCCGGTCAAAGCCTCCGAGCTGCTCATCCACTCCTGGCAGGCGGAGGTCGCCACCTGCCCGTGGAATGCCTCGCACCGCCTGCTGCGCCTCGTGATCCAGCTTCCGGCCAATCAAACTGCGGTCACCAGCACCAGCGAGGCCGCCTTCCCGATGCAGGTCTCGTTTGATCCGCTCGCCGTGAAACAATTCCGCCTCCTCGGAGAGCGTCACATCGCCGCGCCGCAGCTCGATCAGGCTGGCACGCATGTCGTCTGGTATGAGTTTGAGCCGAACGGCAAGCCCTCGCCAGCCACCCGCCAGATCGCCACGGTTACCGTTGCCAACACACGCTTCACCCAGAAGGCTGTCGGACCCTTCGACGACTCAAAGCTGCAAGTGCTCGACCGCGGCTTCACGCTCGACAACGCCCGCGATGACTTCCTCTTCGAATCCGCCGTCGTCGGCTTCGGCATGCTCATGCGTGGCACGCAGCAGATCGGGCACCTCGACCACGAACTCGTGCTGAATCTCGCCAGCCGAGCGAAGGCCGAATCCCCCGAGCGCACCCGTTTCCTCAAGCTCGTCCAAGAGGTGCAAAAGGCCGCGGGACTGTGAGAGGTCAGATCGGTTGGATAGGTCCGATCAGTCTGATAAATGGCTGATCGGAGCTTTTCGCTAAAAATTCCCGAAAGTCCGGCCCTGCTCATGCACTTGTAGCAGGCACCATGTCCGAATCCGCCTCTCTCTCCGAACGCCAGGTCGTCGAAGTCCTCTCCACCGCACGCCAGCGTCTCTTCGCCGAGGTCGGCAAGGTCATTGTGGGCCAGCAGCATGTCGTGGATGAAATGCTCATCGCTCTCCTCGCCGGTGGTCACTGCCTCATCACCGGCGCACCGGGCCTCGCGAAGACGCTGCTCATCAAAACCGTCGCCGATGTCTGCCACCTCAGCTTTCAGCGCATCCAGTTCACGCCCGATTTGATGCCGTCCGATATCACCGGCACGGAAATCCTCGAAGACAGCCCCGAAGGCCGCAAACTCGTCTTCAGCCGCGGCCCCGTCTTCGCGAACATGATCCTCGCCGACGAAATCAACCGCACGCCGCCCAAAACGCAGGCCGCCTTGCTCGAAGCCATGCAGGAGCATCAGGTCACCGTGAACGGCAAAACCATGCCGCTGCCGGAGCCCTTCTTCGTCCTCGCCACGCAGAACCCCATCGAGCAGGAAGGCACCTACCCGCTCCCGGAAGCCCAGCTCGATCGCTTCATGCTGAACATCGTCATCGACTACCTCAGCGAGGACGATGAAGTCGCCGTCGTCACCCGCACCACCAGCGGCAAAGGCGAGCCCGTGCAGCGACTCTTCACCGGCGAGCAACTCCTCGCCTTCCAGCAGGTCGTCCGCAAAGTCCCCATCGCCGAAGACGTCGCCCGCTACGCCGTCCGCCTCTCCGCCGCCTCACGCCCCGGCCGCGATGGCGTGCCCGATTTCGTCAATCAATGGATCAGTTGGGGAGCCGGCACCCGCGCCAGCCAAAACCTCGTCCTCGGTGCCAAAACCCGCGCCCTTCTCCACAATCGCACCCACGTCACCGCCGACGACATCCGCGCCATGGCCCTCCCCGTGCTACGTCACCGCATCCTCGTGAACTACAAGGCGGAAGCGGAAGGAGTGACGGTGGAGAAGGTGATCGCGAAGCTGTTGGAGACGGTCAAACAATGATGAAACCAGAATGAGGAATGACGAATGAATGACGAAGTCTCAATTGCCCAAGGATTCGTCTCCTCGTTTCACCCTTCTCTCATTCGAACATGGGGCATTCATTCGTCATTCGCCATTCTGGTTTCGTCATTCCGCCGCCCATGAGCACCGCCACCACTTTCCTCGATCCAGCGGCCCTGATGCGCATCAAATCGCTCGAACTTCGTGCGAAGGTCGTCGTCGAGGGTTTGTGGAAAGGCATGCATCGAAGCCCGTATCACGGCTTCTCCGTCGAGTTCTCCGAATACCGGGCCTACGTCCAAGGTGACGACCCGCGCTACATCGACTGGAAGGTGCTGGCACGCAGTGACCGCACCTACATCAAGAAATTCGAGGACGAGACGAATCTGCGCTGTCAGCTCGTCATCGATCACAGCAAGTCGATGAAGTATGGCTCGCAGAGCTACACGAAGGCCGATTACGCGGCCACGCTGGCGGCCACGCTGGCCTCCTTCCTCATGAAGCAGGGGGACGCGGCCGGATTGACCACCTTTGCCGATGGCATCGAAGAACACATGCCGCCGCGCAATCGCCCAGGCCATTTGCGTCGCATGATCACCGAGCTAGAACGCCCGGCGAAGGCCGCTGGCACCTCGCTGGATCTCTCCGTCGGCCAGCTTGCCGATCTGCTACGTAAACGCGGCATGATCTGCCTCATCACCGATCTCCTCGCGCCTATCGAGCACTTGGAGAAGCAACTCGCCCTCCTCGGAGCCATGGGCCACGACCTCGTGCTCTTCCATCTCATGGATCGCGCCGAGATCGACTTCACCTTCGAAAAATCCGCCCACTTCCGCGATGCCGAAACCGGCACCGAGCGCTTCATCGACCCTCAAATCGCCCGCGAAACCTACCTTAAGCGCCTCCAAGCCCATCGCGAAACCATCCAAGCCGCCACCGAACGCCACAACGTCGAATACCACTTCTGCCCCACCGACCGCCCGCTCGAAGAAGTGCTCTTCGACTTCCTTTCCGCGAGACAACACAAGAAAGCCGCCAAACGCCTCGCCGCAGCCTAATCCTACTCGTCCTCCTACTCGAACTCGTCCTCGATTCTTCCGCTCCGCCACAGCTCAAGCCGACCAAACCACCAGATCGCCCCGCCACTCACTTCTTCACTCGCTAACCTCACTTCCTATCACACCGAAATGATCGAGGACGAGTTCGAGTAGGAGGACGAGGACGAACCCAAGCATCCTTATGAACTGGCTCTTCCCACTTTACCTCGCCGGTGCCGCCGCGATCCTCGCGCCGATCCTGCTGCACCTGCGTCGTCGTCCGCCGCAGGACCGGGTGGAGTTCAGCTCGCTGCTCTTTCTCGATGCACAGACGCCGATGCCCGTTTCGAAGCGTCGGCTCGAAAACTGGCTGCTGCTCCTGCTGCGCTGCCTCGCCTTGATTTTGCTCGCCTTGATGTTCTCGCGGCCGTTTTGGCCCTCGGAGCAATCGGTGACCGCCTCAGCGAGCCGCGCTTCGCTCATCCTCATCGACCGCAGTGCCTCGATGCGTCGCGAGGACCTGTGGAAGAAGGCCGTGGCGGAAGCGGAAAAACTCGTGCGCGAGGCGAAAATCACCGATCGCATCGCGTTCGCGGTGTTTGATCGCGAGCTCACGCCGTTGTGGACCTTTGATGAAGATCGTCAGGCGCCGGCAAACCGCCTCACCACCTTCAAAAGCCGCCTGGAGGCACTTTCGCCCACCTGGGCACCCACGCACCTCGACCGCGCTTTGATCGCTGCGGTGCCGAGTTTTGATTCCAGCGCCGCCACGCTGCAAAAACGCATTCATCTCATCTCCGACCTCCAAGAAGGTGCGAAGCTTGATGCGCTGCGCACCATCGCCTGGCCGGCGGAGATCATGCTGCAGGCGCATCGCATCGAAGCAGCGGTGCCGGATAACTTGAGCATTGCCCTCGCTGCAAGGGACGTAAGCGACGCAAGCGACAGGAGTGCGGACGCCCTCGTCCGCATCCGGCTCTCGAACACCCGCGACTCCGCCCTCCGCGATTTCACGCTTGCCTGGCAAGACGCTCCGAAAGCCGATGCCATCACCGCGCAGCTCCCGCCGGGTGCCTCGCGCATCCTTCCGGCTCCGCCGAACGCAATCAACGCCACCACACTGTCCCTCGCCGGTGACA
>JBJONJ010000144.1:0-3373 GCA_046051905.1 Verrucomicrobiota bacterium | reverse complement strand
ACCCTCCGTGGTGCCGATGCCGCCCTGCGGGCGATCAAGTCACTGCAAGGCAGCGAAGTGCAGGTGCGGGCGCTGCAGGAGTATCATAAATGAACCCGTCGGGGGGGGGCGCAATCTGCGACCACCTCGGACTCGATATAGTGAGCGACATTAACCAAGGACTGAACTACAAATCCAAACATGAAGCTGCCGAAATCCATCAACCCGTGCCCTATCGTTGAGGCCGTGTTTGAGTCGCGGTTCCAGACAGACACACCTGAAGAGGCCGTGGTCGGCATGGTTTATCAGGCTTTGAGGAACGAGTTCCCGAAGATGAGTGCCTTGCCGCTGTCCAGCCTCCCGCAGCAAATGAGAAAGGCAGACCCTGAGTTTACATACCAGCCACTTCATCGCTTGGAGGGAGAACGCATGGTTTTGCTTATTGGACCACGCAATTTCGCAATCGCTAGCAAGGGCGACTATCTTGGCTGGCAGCAGTATTGCGCAGATGCTCTCAACGTATTCGAAACCGTCGCCGCGACCGGCATTTTTCAGAAGATCGAAAGATTCGGCCTGCGTTACATCAGCTTCTTTGAGGGAGATGTGCTGAGCAATCTGACGCTGTCAGTTCAACTGCAGGGAAGGGAAATTCAGGGTGGCGAGTCGTTCTTCAGGACCATTTTACAATGGGAAGGGTGTTCTTGTCATTTGCAGGTCGGCAAAGATCTCAAACTCTCGAACCGAGATGGTAAAGCTGGTTCAGTGGTGGATATTGATGCTTTCGTGCAATCGCCTACAGCAAGCGGAAGCCTTCAGAATGATGCAAGGGGCTTTCTAGCCAAGGCTCACCATGCTGAAAAAGACTTGTTCTTTACTCTCTTGAAGCCAGAATTTCTCGCAACCCTCTCACCAACCTATGAAGCTTCAACTACCTAACATGTATCGTTCTGCCTCGGGTTTTGTTCCCTCGGTTTCGGTTGTGTTG
Source organism: Verrucomicrobiota bacterium (assembly GCA_046051905.1). Classification (GTDB taxonomy): domain Bacteria; phylum Verrucomicrobiota; class Verrucomicrobiia; order Verrucomicrobiales; family Verrucomicrobiaceae; genus Prosthecobacter. Next base: position 2,409 of record JBJONJ010000144.1, on the reverse strand, counting down.
ATGGCCTCTCTTGCGGGTTTGGCAGCTAACGAGCAGGTCGAGGAAAAAGACCTGTGCTACGGCCTGCACGCTCATGGCATGGGGAATGCAGTATTTTATCATCCTGCTTCTATTGAGAATCGAAATGAGCCAGGCGATGTGCTTCAGACATTTGCAGTCCAGATGCTTCAAGATTCAGTTGATCTGCCCGCAGCAGCAACTGAGGTCATCAATGAGCACTTCTGGGATCTGCTGCTATGAGTGAAGCCGAACTTCTCGAAGATTTTAAGCTGATCTTTCGTCGAAAACGTGGACACGGAAAGTTGGGTTAGTTGTTTTGGATGGATTGTTCGAAGGCCACAGGGGATTTGAAGCCGAGGGCGCTATGGAGGCGCACGGGGTTGTAGAAGGTCTCGATGTAGTCAAAGACCATGGAGTGGGCTTGGGCGCGAGTGGCCGGGACGGTGGTGCCGAAGCATTCAGCTTTCAACGTGGCCCAAAAGGACTCCATGGTGGCGTTGTCGTAGCAGTTGGCGGTGCGGCTCATACTTGCGGTGATGCCACGCAGCTTGAGACGCTGGCGGAATTCGCTGCTGGTGTATTGGCAGCCACGGTCGCTGTGGTGGAGCAAGTCTTTTGGCTTTGATCCGCGTGTTTGCAGGGCGAGTTCGAGAGCTGCGTTGGGCAGTGTCGTGGCGAGGTCTTCACGCGTGCTCCAGCCGAGGATGCGGCGGCTGCAGAGGTCCATCTCAGCGGCGAGATAGAGCCAGCCTTCGCGAGTCGGCAGGTAGGTGATGTCGGTGACCCAGACCTCGTTGAGGCGCTTGGGGGCGCTGCGTTGGAGGAGGTGGTTGGGAGCGACTGCCGCCGTTTTGTCAGCAACTGTGGTGCGCGGCACGAAGCGGCGCTTCTGGCGCACGCGGAGGTTTTGCTCACGCATGAGCCGGGCGATACGGTTGTTGCCGTGGCGCAGGCCCTTGTCGCGCAAGGCACGCACGAGGCGTGGCGAGCCGTAGGTGCCCCGGCTGGCGGTGAAGGCGGCGCGGATCTCGGTGGCGAGCTGCGCGTCCTGGCGGCGGCGCGGGCGTTGGTGCTTGCGCAGGTGGGCATGGAAGCCGCTGCGGCTGACGCCGAGGGTCTGGCAGGCTTGAGCGAGGTTCATGCGCGGCTGCTCGTGGTGGAGGGTTTGGATGAGGGCGTAGCGCTGGCTTCTTGCTGGGCTACTATGGCCAAGGCTTTTTTTAAAATGTCGTTCTGGGCGCGGATGGAGTCGAGTTCGCGGCGCAGGGCGGCGATCTCCACCGCTGCGGCTACGGCACTGGAGCCGCCTGCGTTCGCCAGCCCGGCGCTGCGCGCCTGAGGCTGGCTCACTGCGGCAGCTCCAGTGCCGTAGCGTTCCTTCCAATCACGTAGGTTCCAAGGAGAGATACCCAGTTCGCGGGCGAGCTGGGCGGCCTTGCGGCCGCCTTCGAGCAGCGCGACTGCGTCGCGTTTGAACTGCTCATCGAAAGTGCGCTTTTTTGTTCCGTTCGTGTTCATGCTGGTTTGGGTTGTTACCCAACTTTTGCTGTCCACGAAAACGAAGAAGGCTCAAATTAAAGAAGACTTGAGCCTAGTCGCAGTTCACTTCCTCCCCCCGATTGCCTACCTGATTTTTGATCCCAATGTTGATCCTGAACGTGGGTTCATGGCATTTAAAGCGGAGAGAGGAAAACCCTTCGAGCGAGTGAAGCTCTCGGAGTTACCCCAAGAAGTCATTGCGCCCAACTTTGGAGCTTATGCGTCCGAAACAGCTGTATTGTTAAAGTCGAAGGAGCCTTTAGATGATGTGTTCTTTGACACATGGGCAGCTCGTTTATGGTCACAAATTGCGACGGGTAAGGAGTCCGTACTCTGGGGCATAGATCGTGAGAAAGTTCTCAAGATTTGGCAGGCTGGAACATGGAAAAAATCTCTGATCGAAACTCAAGTCAGGACGGAGTAGCACCAAAGATGCTGCCCACAGCTCCTCGGCTCCGCGCCGTTGCCAGCCATGAAGGTGCTCCGCCTGCCCCCACCCTCACCGCAAGGTCGTGTGCTCCTGAAAACGGGGAAACGGCGTCATTGCGCCAAGATAAAGACCGACAAGGAGCAAATCAGGCAAGCAACCGGGCAAAAGAGCGCGACGCTAACCTACGACGACGCCGGTAACTGCACCAGCCAGGCTGTCACCCAGATCAGCGGCACTTACAATCCCACCTACAACCCTCAGCCCTCCGTCAGCGGCCTCACCACCTACACCTGGGACACCCAGGACCGCCTCGCCAGCGTGACCCTGCCCAACGGCAGCGTGCATCGCTACGCCTACGACTACCGCACCCGCCGCGCAGACCGCCGCATGGTATCAGCAGCGCTGGCAGGTGGAGCTCTACTTCGATGACATCAAAACGA
>JBJONJ010000143.1:0-3338 GCA_046051905.1 Verrucomicrobiota bacterium | reverse complement strand
CGGGGTCTCGGCAAAGCGCAACAGCGTGAAGCAGGTGTGAATGCGCTGGGTGTCGGTGAGTGGAAAAGACGCGGCGAAGCCGTTTTGAGCACCGAACTGCCACTGCGGACCGGAATCGCCGAAAGCGGCGACAAGCTCGTCGCGATCAATCGGCCGCTGCGGGAGGATTTGCCAGACTTCCTCGGCAAAACCGCCCTTGGAGAGCTTTTCGCCGGTTTGGATCATCAGATCATCGAAGACCGCGTGGAGGACGAAAGCAGCCTCGCAAGTGAGGTTTGGAGGACGTTCCTGTTTTTGAAGGCGATTGCCCTTCTCGGCGAGGCGCTGCTGTGCATGCCGCCGAAGCGCGAAGAGCAAAGGGCCATTTGATCGGTCAGATCGGACGGATGGTTCGGGGCATGAATGCCCCGATTACTTCCAGGAAGGACCGGCTTCTTCGCGTTGATTGATCCAGGCGGGCTTTTTGAGGTCTTTCTGGTCCCAGAGGAGGCCGGGGTGATCGGGTAAGTCTTTGGGCTTGGCGGTGTTGAAGCGGTTGTTGGGGACGAGGGTATTCTCAGGAGCGAGCGTGGCCGTTTTATCGCCCATGACGGCAAAGGCGAAGGGCACTTTGCAGTTCACGAAGAGGTTGTTCTCGATGCGGGCGTCTTTGACCTGGGCGTAGCCGTTGAGCGGGGTGTTCGGAATGCCGGCCATGACGCAGAGGGCGCTGCGCTCTTTGTCGCCGGTGAGGTTTTCGAAGTAGTTGCGGGTGACCAGATGGTTTTCGCCGATGATGCGGACGCCGCCGGTGCCTTTGGCGTTGTTGCCGAGGAAGGCGTTTTCTTCGACGGTGCAGCCATTGCCATGACGGAGCGTGAGCGTGCCGGAGACTTCGAGGAAGGTGTTGCGGCGATAAAGATTGCCGCAGGATTTGTTGGAGATGCACTCGGCCTCGCCGTTGCACTTTTCGAAGGTGTTGTGCTCCACCATGCATTTCGCTTCGAGCATGGAGGTCTCGCTATCGCCGAGGCGGATGATCTCGCCGCCGTTTTTGCCGAGGCGTTCACGGGCACCGAAGTAGTTGTGATCGATGCGATGGCGGCCCCAGTCCTTCTGCTCGTTGTTCAGCCACACGACCATCAAGGTCCCGAGCGTGGTTTTTCCTTCGAAGCGGCAATGATCCACACGATGCTCGCGGCCATAGATGGAGACGAAGCGGGCGGATTGGCTCTTTTCGTCCGCTGGCAGCGTGTTCACCACAGCGCACTCCGTCACGCGGCATTCGTGGGCGACTTCATCGGTGTCGATGCGCAGCTCGATGCATTCGGTGCCGGTGGGATTTTGGAAGGAAAGGCCTTCCACGAGGATGAAACGGCCACCGAGCTGCAATCGCGAATCACCGGTGAGGATGACCTTGCCGGGCGTTTCGGCTTTGATGGTGAACGGCACGTCGGCGGAGCCACTGGCGCGGCATTTCAGGCGTGCGTCCTTCCATTCGCCATTCTTCAAAACGAGCACGTCACCGGCTTTGGCGGTCTTCGCGGCTTCCTCGAAGGTTTTGGCATCGGAGACAAGCGTCTCGGCGGCGTGAGTGGAAAAAGCGGCGGCGAAAAGGAAAAGAGCGTGGATGGGGCGCATGCGGGATGATGGGGAGCGTCACATCGACTGTCCACCACGGAGAATGCTCGAAATCGCCACGCGAGCAGGCGTCATCACAAACAAGAAAACGAACATCACCGCCAGCGAGATGAGCCAGGCCGTGCGGCGGCGCATGCTGGGCCAGAGATTTCTCAGCACGAAGGGCAGTCCGAAGAAGAGCAGCAGCGTCATCCCAAACACGATGGGCCACAAAGGCCTGCCCGTGGCGGCGGCGAGAAGATGGCAGGCGGCATTCATGAGGTTGTGGAGAGCCTGACCAGTTCGCGGACGTGCTTCCCGAGCATGTCGAATTCGACGTTGAGGCGGTCGCCGGCTTTTTTAGTGTGCAGGTGGGTGACCTCCAGCGTGTGCGGGATGATCCAGCAAGTGATGCTGTCCTTTCCGACCTCTGCGGCGGTCAATGAAATGCCATCGAGGCAGATGGAGCCTTTCGGAATGACGAGGCCGTGATGTTTCGCGGGATACTCGACCTCCAACCGGTGATCTTGGCCGTGCTGCGTGAAGTCGATCACGCGCACGGTGTCATCCACATGCCCTTGGACGAAGTGGCCGCCAAAGCGGTCGCCGAGGCGCATGGCACGCTCGAGATTGACGAGCGAGCCGGTGGAGAGATCGCCGAGGCTGGTGACACGCAGCGTTTGCATTAGCAGATCAAAGGCGAAGGTGCCTGCGGCGGCATCGAAAGTGGTCACGGTGAGGCAGCAGCCATTCACGGCCACGCTTTCACCGAGGGTGAGCTGCGGCGCGAGGCTCGGTGCCTCGACGATGAGCCGGGCGCTCTCGCCGCGAGGTTCGAGAGAAAGGATTTTGCCGGTGGTTTCGACGAGGCCGGTGAACATGGGGCAGGACTAGGGGTTCAGGTTTGAGGTTTCAAGCTGGATGAAGCCTGTGTGCCACGGCCTTTGTAAGCGAGGGCAAAAAAGAGGCACACAGCGGCGGTGAGAGCCGTCTCGCCGATCCAGAAGAGTTCCCAGTTGGTGCCTACGCTGTCTGTCGAGCAGGCTTTGAACCACCAGCCACCGCCAAGGTAGCCGAAGAGATTCCCCACGCCGCTCATCAGCAGAGAGAGCAGAGCCTGGGCACGCACACGCCATTTCGGATCGATGCGTTCTTCGAGGTAGATTTGCGTGGTGATGAAATACAGCGTGAAGGCAAAGCCATGCAGCGTGGTGCCGATGAGCACAGCGGGCAGAGTGTTCACGGCATTCAGCGCATAGCGAACCACGCAGATGAGGATGCCGGAGAGGAAGACCCACTTTAAACGAAAGCGCGTCATCAGCCCCGCGAGCACCAGCATGACGAGAATCTCCGTCGTCTGCGCCAGGGACATCATGGCCGCGATGCTGGTGACGCCGAGATCTTTGAGCTGAAGGGCGGTGTAAGGATAAAAGGCCGCCAGCGGCATGCAGTAGAGCGCCGCCGTGATGAAGACGATGCGATGATCGCGATGCCGCAGCAGTGAAAGGGCATCCAGGCCGAGGATTTGCACCCAGGTGCGAGGTGAGCTGGTATCCGTCGGCGGAATGGCAGGGATCAGGAAGGTGATGCCGCCGACCACGAGCCACAATCCGGCGGCGGTGTAGGCACCGACGAGGGATTCATCGGATTGCAGCACGAGACTGATCATCCAGCAGCCTGCCATCCAGCCCGCAGTGGCAAAGGCACGCAGCGGGCCGAATTGACGCTTCGCATCCTGA
>JBJONJ010000142.1:0-6136 GCA_046051905.1 Verrucomicrobiota bacterium | reverse complement strand
AGTATGCGGGCATCTCCGCCGCAGGCGGGCTGGTGGGCATTCCCTCATGGATCAGCGCCCCGGTGGCAGGCGTGCTGATCTCGCTCGTGGTGGTGCTGGGATCGTTCCACCGCGTGGAGCGAGTGCTGCTGGTGATCTCAGCGACACTGGCGCTCTACATTGTCGATGGTTTTCTGGCCGCGCCGGACTGGAGCGCCGTGTGGCATCAATCCGTCGTTCCGCACATGCCGAAGAGTCCAGCAGGCTGGATCGCCATCGCCGCGGCCCTGGGCACGACACTGGCTCCGTGGGGGCTGGCCTTCATTCAGTCCTATGCGGTGGACAAGAAGATCACCCTGGAAAGCCTGCGCTGGGCGCGGTGGGATGTCGTGATCGGCTCAGTGCTCACGGGGGTGATCGGACTGGCCATCGCCGTGGCCTGTGCGGCCACGCTGAACAAGGCGGGCGTGCACATTCAAGATGCGGGCGATGCGGCGAAGGCGCTCGAACCGCTGGCGGGCCGCTTTGCCACCGTCATCTTCGGCGCAGGGCTGCTCGGGGCTTCCTTGCTTGCGGCAGCCATCGTGCCCATTGCCACGGCTTACTCCATCGCCGAGGGCGTCGGCGAACCCGCGTCGCTCGATCTGGACTCGCATCACTTTCAGTGGTTCTACGCGGCGTTCATCGGACTGACGATTGCCTCCGTGAGCGTGGTGTCGCTGCCTGGACTGCCGCTGATTCCACTGATCTACACGAGCCAAGTGGTCAATGCGGTGCTGCTGCCACTGCATGTGATCGCCCTCCACCGCCTCGCTGGAGACGCATCCATCATGGGCGATGCGCGGCAGGGGCCGTGGTCGCGTGCGCTAGGCTGGGTGAGCATCGTGTTGATCGTGGCCTGCGTCGCGGCGCTGGCTTGGAGCTGGGTGAGCTGAACTCGAATGATGCGGCGCAGATGATCGAGTGGCTGAAGAAGACGTTGAATTGAAGCGGGCGCGTGTTTTTGAGATTCCTTGTTGGAGGAAGTTTGGTTAGGGTACCTCGCCGTCTGCTCCACTCATGCTGCCCAAGCTCCATCTCCGCGCCAACTGGCACACGCTCGCGATGATCGCGATGCTGGCATCCATGTGGTATGCGGCGGAGGCGCAGTCGAATGGGGCGGCGTATCTGCTGGCCTTGCTGGCGGGCCTTTTGACCCTGGTCTCGATGCTCCACGCCCGGGCAAACCTGCGAGGTCTGCGGCTGCGCGTGAGATCCATCAGCACGGCGCAGGAGGGCGGCATGGCGCGGGTGCGGCTGGAGGCACGAAACGAAGGGCCGAAGGAGGCCTGCGGAGTGGAAATCCAGGTGGTGGATGGCGCGAGCAGTGTGTTCCTGGACCGGCTTGAGGTGGGACAATCACGCGTGGTGGAACTGCAGGTTCCCGCCACGGGCACGCTGCGCTTTCTGGCACGCAGCGTGTATCCGCTGGGGCTCTATAACATGGAGATGGTGGTGGCGACCAGCGCCCCAAGGCGGGTGCATGCCAAGGCGTCGGGTTCCCTGCCCCTCCCTGCCGCGGAACCGCTGGGCCCCACGGCCCAACTGCAGGTGGCGGCGTCCCGCAGCAGCGCCAGAGGCAGCGGGCGAGGGGGCGATGACTTTGCCGGAACACGCGAGTTTCAACCCGGCGACTCGCCACGGCACATCGACTGGCGGGCCGTCGCGCGAGGTCGCCCGCTGGTGGTGAAGACCTGGGCCTCCGATGCGAGCGAGGTGGTGATGCTCGACTGGGAGCACACGCCGCTCGAGGACGAGGCCAGGGCCGGCCAGCTCGCGAAGTGGATGGAGGTCTGCGAAAGCGAGGACCGGCTCTACGAACTGCGCCTGCCTGGCAGGACACTCGTCGCCGGCCGAGGGCAGGCACATCATCGGCGCTGTCTGGATGCGCTGGCGGATTTCACCGCCTCACAGTCGGCGGAAACGCATGGCAAAGGCCGCTCGGCGATGCGGCAAGGGCGCGGCAAGGTGCGCTCGAGCTTTGAAAGCTCCTCTCATCTGCCTCGTGGGCCGCTGGTGGCGCTGAGCGTGGCCCTGCTGGCAAGTTTTCTTCCCCTGGTCGATGTGATCACCATCCCCTGCCTCGTGCTGGCATTGCTGTGCTTTGCCTGGCGGGTGCTTCTGAAACGTGACGCGCCGCCACTGGCCGTGCGCCTGATCATGCTGCTGGCAGGCGTGGTGGCGGCATGGATCGGTTACGGAGGACATGCCAGCATGGAGGCCGGGATGGCGCTGCTGGCGGCGCTGGCCGGGGTGAAGCTGCTGGAAAGCCGTGCCCCGCGTGAGTTTCAGGTGCTGGCCCTGATCGGATGGTTCCTCTGCCTGTGTGGCATCGTGATGGACAACGGGCTGCCACGGATGCTGTGGTGCATGAGCGTGTTTTTGCTGATCGCCGCGTGCATGACCCGCTTCCGCCTGAGCGTGCCGGGTGTGTGGCGTCCGGCGAAAGTGACGACGGTGATGTTTGCGCAGGCGCTGCCGCTCGTGGTGGTGCTCTTCATCGTGATGCCGCGCGGCCTGCTGAACCTCACGGCGACCTTTGGCGGCCGGTTCATGGAAAGCGGCATCGCCTCCGAGCTCGATCCCGGCAGCATCACACGAGTGGCGCTGCGCATGGAGCGTGCGTTTCGTGCGGAATTCCCCGAAGGCGGAGTGCCGCCCAACGAGTGGCGTTACTGGCGCTGCCTCACGCTGGGAGATTGCGAAGGCCTGCGATGGAAGCGCGGCGAACGTTTTGGCCTGAAGCAGAACCCGCGCCGCCCGGCCGCCGGGGAGGCCGTGCGCCAGGAGCTGCAAATCGAGCCGCATGGCCAGCGCTGGCTGCCGGCCCTCGACGTGCCGCTGCTGGTGCTGAGTGGCGGCGCGGCGCTCACGCCGGAGTTTGATGACACGCTGGTCTCGCCATTCCCCATTCGCAGTGTGACGAAGGTCTCGATGTTTTCCAAACTCCAGCAGCGGCAAAAGGAACCTCTGCCAGCGCACCACCGCGCCATCTATCTCGATCACCCGCAAAACCTGGCGGCCGAAGTTTACGACCTGGCCGCGGGCTGGAAGGACGCGGCGGAAAATGATCTGCAAATCGTGCAACTCGGCATCCAGCACCTTCAGGTGAATGGTTTTCAATACACGCTGACCCCCGACGAATACGGCAACGGCCCGGACGGCCTGAAGGACTTCCTTTTCCGCGGCAAGAACGGGTTTTGCGAACATTTCGCGGCCAGCTTTGCCACGCTGATGCGCATCGCGGGCGTGCCCTCGCGGGTGGTGATCGGCTTCCTCGGTGGCGAATACAGCGCCCGCACCGGGCAGATGATCGTGCGCCAGAGTGATGCGCATGCCTGGGTGGAGGTGTGGCTGGAGGGCACTGGGTGGACTCGCGTGGACCCCACGGCCGCTCTAGCGCCAGGTCGGGTAGGTGTGGACATGCGGGAGTATCTCTCCAGCAGCGGCGCGGCGCTGGAGCGTGAGCGGCTGGGCTGGTGGGGATTGATGGTGTTTGAGACCCGGCTCTTCTGGGACCGGGTGAACTACGCCTGGCAGGACGCGATCGTGGAATACAACGATGAACTGCAACGCAACTGGTTCGCCAGCCTGGGGTGGCATTCCGGCACCTGGTGGCAGCTCCTGCTCATCAGCATCGGTCTTCTCATGGCAGGACTGATGGTGATCGCCTTGCTGCTGCACCGGCGCGAATCAGAGCGTGATCCATGGCGACGGGCTTGGAGGCAACTCTGCCAAAAACTGGCCAGGGCGGGTTTTCCCGCCTGCCGTCCATCCGAAGGTGCTTTGGGCTATGTTCAGCGCATCGCACCGGGCAATCACTCGCTTCAAAACCTGGCCCGGCTTTACGCAGACGGCCGCTATGGCACCGGGGCAGATCTGGCTGAGTTTCGACGCGTTCTGAAAAAGGATTTCAAGATGAGCCCAGCGAACGCGAATTGAAGGCGGCCATGCTTTCCAGCCACGGTTCGCGTGTCACTGCACGAACAGGAACTGGGCTCCGGTCACCAGAGCGTGAAGGACATCGCCGACGGCTTTTTCGCCACGTTCGGTGGTCACCTGCTTCAACACAGCTTTTTCATCGGCGGTGGGCTCACGGCTTAAAAGAGCGGTGTAAACGGTTTCGAGCTTTTCTTCCGTGGTCGAGGCCGTTTGCAGGCTTTGGGAGAGCTTTGAAACCGGGCTGGTGAGAGCATCGAGCACGGGCCCGTTGATGAGGGCAAGGGCTTGCGGGACGGAGGCGTCCGTGCTGGCGTTCTCGATGAGCTCGCGATCACTCTGGCCAAAGGTGCGCAGGAAGCTGCCGGCCTTGGCGGGGCTCCGCTGCTCGGAGGCGCGGGTGGCGAGCGTGAGGCCGTCTTTGCCCCCGCCGGAGTTCTTGGCGCTTTTGAGGAACTCTCGGCGCTGCTCCTTGGTCATGCTGGCCAGCACCTTCGGGTCAACTTGCGGACGCTTCGGTGTGTCCTGCCTGGCTCTATAACCTTGGCGGAGGTCGGCCGCCCGTTCCTCACCCACGAGGGCAATGAGAAAGTCACGCTCGGTCTGTTTGCGGAGCTGCTGGGCTTCGCGGCTGATGGCTTTCACATCGATGGAGCTCTCTTTTCCGCTCTTCTTCGCCTCGGCGAGCTGCTTTTGCATGTCGGCGAGCTTCTTGCGGTTCGCGTCGAGTCGGTCGGCATTCTCACGGGCGATGTCGATGATGCCTTCCGCGCCTTTTTCACGGATGGTGCCAAGGAACATCGCCAGATCATCAAGATACTGGTGAAGGCGAATGTTCTCGTCATCGACGGCGTCATCCATGTTCCCACGGGTGAGGGTGACGAGGCTGTCCCAGATCTGCTCGGCGCTCATGCGGCGGAGGATGGGGCCGGTGAAGTGGTACACCTCACCCGCGGGCACCTCCTGCGTGGTGGCGGCACGCTGATAGGCATCGGTGTTGTAGAGCACGCGGAGAAAGTCCTTCAGCGCATACTTCTTCTCGATCATGAGCTGCGTGAGGTAATCCATCAGCGCGGGATTCGCGGCCACGGTGCTGTCCGTCATTTGATCCACCGGCTCGATGAGGCCGAGGCCAAAGGCCTTCTTCCACATGCGATTCGCGATGACGGTGGTGAAGCGTGGGTTCTCCGGGCTGGTCATCCATCCGGCGAAGGTGGCGATGGTGCTCCCGCCTTCCTTCACCGGTGCGGCAGGGCCAAACATGGCCTTCGGCTCCACTTTGTCGCCGGGCTTGGCGTTGGTGTATTTGTAGTCGTGCGGCAGCGCGGGCAGCTTGCCCTCTTCCCACTGGGCACTGGTGTAGCGCAGCGGCTTCATCACATCCTGCATGGCTTGCTTGACCTTTTGCAGGTCCTCGCGGCTGACCTCGGACTCGGAGGCCTTTTTGTCCTTCTGGAACTTCGCGAGGTATTCCTTGCGCTCTTTTTTGTCCATGTTCTTGAGCGCGGCCTTGTCGATCTCAGGTGCCCTCGATTTCTTGAGGAAGTCATAGCCGTTGCTCTTCGTGTTCATGCCCCAGGTGAAGGCGGCCATGTGGTAGTAGTCCATCTGCGTCCACTTATCGAAGGGATGGTCGTGGCACTGGGCGCACACGATGCTGGTGCCGAGGAAGACCTGTACGGTGTAGGCGAGATGATCGAGCTTGTTCTCATCCCGCTGCCAGAAGCCGATGCTGCCGCTGTCCCACACACCGCCATCGGTGGTGAGGAGATTCCGCACCATCTGGTCGTAGGGCGTGTTGGCGTGAAGCTGCTTCTTGAGCCATTCCTCGTAAGCCTCGGCAGTGAGGCGGCCTTTCACATTGTCCGAGAGGCGCAGCACATCCGCCCAGTAGTTGAACATGTGGCTGGTATGCCCGGTGGAGCCCAGAAGGCTGTCGATGAGCTTCGAGCGCTTGTCGGGATCGCTGGACTTCAGGTAGGCCTGCGTCTCCTCGACACTGGGAATGCGCCCGACGATGTCGAGGTAGAGGCGGCGCACGAGGACCTCCTCGCTGGCGGCGGCATTCGGCCTCACGCCAGCCTTCTGCCAGCCCTGGGCGAGCAATTCATCAATCTTCCGGCTCTCCGGCAACGACGCAGCCTGAAGGCTGGCGAAACCGAGAGCAAAAAGCAGGGCG
>JBJONJ010000141.1:0-2735 GCA_046051905.1 Verrucomicrobiota bacterium | reverse complement strand
CTTCGTCGATGGCGCGTTTGTGGGGGAACATGCCGTCGGCGAGCCAAACGGCGAAGACGACCTTCCACTCCAAGCCTTTGGCCTGATGACCGGTGGTGAGCGTGACGGCGTCGCGGTCCTGGGCCTGCTGGTCGGGCTTGTTGTCGGTATCGACACCGCTGAGGAGCGAGAGCTGGCTGAGGAACTCCAAGGCATCGGTAAAACGGTCGCTGAAGTTGCTGAGCTGTTCGAGGTCCTGCTGGCGTTGCTCGTAGTTTTTGAACTTCGCCTTCATGTAGTCCTCATACACGCCTTCGACGATGCTGCGGATCATCAGGGCGGGCGCGACGGGCTTGCCTTCCTTGTCGAGCAGCTCGTCGAGCGTGTAGGCGAACTGTTCCCAGGTCGTTTTGGCCTTTTTCGGCACTTTGAGCGGCAAGAGCACCTCGGAGAAGGTGGTGGGCATGACCTCGGCCTTGGAGGCATCGGTCTTCAGCCAGTCGTTCCAGAGCTTCACGGCGCTGACATTGCCGATGCCATCGCAGAGGCGCACCAGGCGCATGAAGCTGACCTCGTCCTGTCGGTTCACGGCGAACTTCATGAAGGCGGCGACGTCTTTGATGTGCGCCTGCTCGAAGAAGCGCAGTCCGCTGGTGATTTGGAAGGGGATGCCGCGCTGAGTGAGCTCCATCTGGATCTCCATGCTGTGAAAGTGGGCGCGGTAGAGGATGGCGATGTCGTTGAGGTCGCAGCCTTCGTCCTGAAGCTCCAGAATGCGCTGCGCGACGAAGGCGGCCTGCGCGGAGGAGTTGTCGAGCGAGACGAGCGCGGGGAGCACACCTTTGGATTCGCGGGCGGGTTGCAGGTTCTTCGGAATCTGCCCGCGGTTCATGGCGATGGCCGCGTTGGCGAGGTTCAGCACCTCGGGCACGCTGCGGTAGTTCACCTCGATCTTGTGCGTGCGTGCCCGCGGCCAGTGCTCGGCGAAGTTGAGGATGTTCGACACATCGGCGCCGCGCCAGGAGTAGATGCTCTGCGCGTCATCGCCCACGACCATGAGATTGCCCTGCGGGCCGGTGAGCAGCTCGACCATGCGGCATTGCAGGCTGTTCGTGTCCTGATACTCATCGACGAGGATGAACTCGAACTGGCGGCGGTAGCGCTCCAGCAGGTCCTCGTTTTCCTCCAGGAGCTGCACGGTGAGCGCGAGGAGGTCGTCGAAGTCCATGCAGTTCGTCTCGCGCTTCTTGTCCTGGTAGAGCTTGCGCAGCTTCAGGATGCCCTCGGCGACGCGGTCGAAATAGGGATAGCGCGTGTCGATGATCTCCTTGAGGTCGCAGAGCGTGTTGTCGGCGAGCGAGAAGATGTCGCCGAGCACCTCCGCCTTCGGAAAGCGGTAGCTGGTGGTGTCGATGCCGCTGGCGCCGATGACGGTTTCCAGGAGGTCCTTCTGGTCCTCGCGATCCATGATGGAGAAGCCTTTGCGGTAGCCGAGGCGCTCGGCGTTGTAGCGCAGGAGGCGATTCCCGATGCTGTGGAAGGTGCCGCCCCAGATGCGGCTGGCATCGAGGCTGACGAGCGCCTGCACACGCTCCTGCATCTCCCGCGCGGCTTTGTTTGTGAAGGTGAGCAGCAGGATGGACTCCGGCTGGATGCCATTGTCCAGCAACCAAGCCACGCGGTAGGTCAGCGTGCGCGTCTTCCCCGATCCCGCGCCCGCGATGACGAGCGACTGCCCCGGCGGGCTCACGACGGCAGCATATTGCTGCTCATTGAGCTCCGCCTTGAAGTCGATGCGGTGGGAGGGTTCGTGCGCGCTGTGCAGCGTGTATTCGCGAGGCATTTCGGTCGTTAGCGAATAGGAGCGAGGTGGGCAAGAATGAATGACGAATGACGAATTCAGAATGACGAATGAAGTCCCAATGCCCGAACTTCGGGCTTCGGCATTCATTCGTCATTCGCCATTCGGAATTCTTCATTCCCGGCAACGCCGGGCGGGTCAGATTTCGGTTCAAATCGCCGGGCCCTGCTGCTAGGCATGCCGAATGGAAGAAATCAATCCTTACGCCGCCCCGAAGGCTGAGACCCTGACGCAAACCACGGCCGAGGAGGCGGAGCGGCGGGTGCACATCAGCACGGAGTCCTCGATCAAGACGCTCGGCTGCCTGTATCTAATTGGTGCGTTTATCTGCTTGGTCAGCTTGGGGGTGTTTGTGGTTAGCTTATTTACTTCTGACGTAAACGCGCAGCCGACGGAGTACATCCTGACGATGGGTGGACGACTACTGCTGTTGGGCGCTGTTGGCTATGGTTTGCGGCGTCTGCGGTTCTGGGCGGCGGTGCTGGGAGCGTTGGCGTCAGGCTATTTCATCATTCTCGCTGTGCCGAGCCTGCCGCAGTCCTTCGTCGGTCTGGTGATCCATGTGGCGATCATCGTCACACTGCTCGGGCAGAAAGGCAGACGCGTGATGCGGCCAGATTATCAGCAAATCATTGCCAGCACGCCGGAGGTGAAGCAACGCACCTCGAAATGGGTGTGGGTGCTGCTGGTCATCCTGCTGATCGTGCTCGCGGCAGTGCTGGGCTCCTTGTACTTTCGACAAGCATGACGGACGAACTGAATCCCGAATCCGCACCGCGGGCCGAGGTGCTGACCGTGCCGGAGGCCGTGGAAACGGATCGCCGTGAGCATTTGGGCGCGGAGACGCGGCTGCGAGCCTTTGGCGCGCTGATGCACATGTGGGGTTTGCTGCTGG
>JBJONJ010000140.1:0-5540 GCA_046051905.1 Verrucomicrobiota bacterium | reverse complement strand
CTTGCACACCGCCGCGGCCCACGCGGCCTCGCAACTGATACAAATCGGCCAAACCAAAGCGATCGGCGCGGTCGATGATGATGGTGTTCGCGTTCGGGATATCGACACCGCTTTCGATGATCGTGGTGCACACGAGCACATCCGCCTCGCCATCGACGAAGGTGTGCATGATGTCCTCCAGCAGCTCGCTGTCCATCTGGCCGTGACCGACGAGCACGCGCGACTTCGGGCAGAGCTCGCGGATGCGCTGCGCGACCTTTTCGATGGTGGCGACGCGGTTGTGGAGGAAGAAAACCTGCCCGCCGCGCTCGATCTCGGTGTCGATGGCCTGTTTGATGACGCGTTCGTCATAAGGGCAGATCTGCGTCATCACGGCCTGCTTGTTCGGCGGCGGCGTTTCGATGGTGCTCATGTCTCGCATGCCCATCAGCGCTAGATAAAGAGTGCGCGGAATGGGCGTGGCGCTGAGCGTGAGCACATCGACAAGCCGGAAGAGGTCTTTGAATTTTTCTTTGTGCTTCACGCCGAAGCGCTGCTCCTCGTCGATCACCGCGAGGCCGAGGTTTTTGAAACGCACATCCTTCGAGATCACGCGATGCGTGCCGACGACGATATCGACCGTGCCTTCACTGATGCCCTTCACGATCTCGCGTTCCTTGTTCGCGGGCGTGAGGCGGCAGAGCATTTCGACGGTCACGGGGAACTCGCTCATGCGCTGGCGGATGTTTTCCCAGTGCTGGCGGGCCAAAACGGTCGTCGGCACCAAAATGGCGACCTGTCGGCCTCCCATGACCGCTTTGAACGCGGCTCGAATGGCCACCTCGGTCTTCCCAAAGCCCACATCGGCGCAAAGGAGGCGATCCATCGGCTTTTCGGCCTCCATGTCGCGTTTGATCTCCTCCGCGCTGCGGAGCTGATCGGGTGTCTCGCGATACAAAAACGACTCCTCGAACTCCACCTGCCACTTCGTGTCCGGCTGATGCGAAAAGGCCTTCAACGTCTGCCTTTCCGCCGCGACGCTGAGCATGCGCTTCGCAAAGTCCTCGACGCTTTTTTCGGCCGTGGCGCGAGTTTTCTTCCAGCGCGTCTCGGTGAGCTTGCTGAGTGATGGCGCTTTGCCACCGACACCAACATAGCGGCTGACCATGTGGACGTGGGCGAGTGGCACGAAGAGCTTCGCGCTGTCCGCGTAGTGCAAAACGAGCACTTCCTCCTTTTTGCCGCCTTCACGCACCTCGATGCCCGCGTAACGACCGATGCCATGCTCGGCATGCACGACGAGATCGCCCTCGCGGAGCTCGCTGAGCACATCGCGGGCTTTCCGGAGCGTTTCGGCCTCGTCAAGCTTCGAGCCGCGCACTCGGCGGATGTGCTGATGACGCCCAAAAATCTCCGCTCCGGTCAAAACGGCCAATTTGGCCGCTGGAACCGTGAAACCGCGATACAGCAGCCCCAGCTTCGTCTCCACGGACGATGGCAGCTTGCTCTGCAACTCGTTAAAGCGTTCCCGCTCGGCCTCGTTGTGGAAGAAGATCACCGTGCGCCAGCCCGCCTTGTGCCACTCGGTGATCTGCTTCGCAAAAAGCTCCCGCCGCGCCTCATGCAGCACGAAATCCGACGCATCGAAGACACCAAGAGGATTCTCATGAATCGCCGCCGTGAAATCTTCGAGCCCTTCAACCTCCGCCGCGCCGCTGAGGATGCGTGCGTGAGGTGATGCAGACACTCCTGTCTGCTCCGAGAAAATGCAGACAGGAGTGTCTGCATCACCTTCGATCTGGATGATGAAATCGTCTTTGCGCAGGTGATGGCGGACGAGTCCCGTTTCATCGGAACCGTCGTTCATCGTCAAAATGACGCCAGCACTGTCGAGCCGGCGAATCGACGACTGATTATGCAGATCGAAGGCGCGAATGGACTCCAGTTCGTCGTCGAAAAACTCCAGCCGCAGCGGTTCCTCCGCCTGCCAGGAGAAAAAGTCCACGATACCGCCTCGACGCGCAAACTGGCCGCGCTCCGTGACGACGGGCACGCGTTCGTAGCCAGCCTCCGTCAGCTCTTTGAGCAGGATTTCGACATCCAGCTTCTCGCCGACTTTGAGCATGCGTTTCTGGTCGGTGATCTCCGCCAGATTCGGTGCAGGCTCGTCGAGACTATCCGCGCTGAGCACTAGGACGGGCGAATCGCCCTCCAGCATACGACTGAGCACGGCGGTGCGCTCCGCGAGCATTTCCGGGTCCGCGAAGGCTCCTTCGACGATGTGGCCGAGTCGCGGAAAATACAGCGCCGGGCACTGCCACACGCCGAGCTCGGCATGCACATGGTCCTGCGTCTTCACATCCGGGCACAGCACCCACACGCGGCGCTTGGCTTTTTCCACTCGCCGCACTAGCAGCGCCGCCGCGAAGCCAAAAGCCTGCGGAGCGACGTGATCGAATACCGTCCTCGTTTTAAATTCCTTCTTCGCCAACACCAGATCGACGAGGCCAAGTGCGTCCCCTCGCGCACGAGTAGTGGGCGGTTTATTCAGGCGACTGGCGGCTCGTTTGGCGGAGTGCAAAAGAAACGCCGGGCTTATGCGGCCCGGCGTGAAGGAATTCAAGGCTGGATGAGCGGATTACTTCGGCGTGGAGGTGCTGCGTTCCGAGTTCGAGCCACCTGACATCGTTTTACCGACGGCGGCAGCGAAGAGATCGTCCTTGGTGGCCCATTTGTGGATCTCTTTGCCGTTCTTGTCGAAGACGCGGACAGCGAGACCGCCCATGCCGTCGGATTGCTGATTCTTGGTGCCATCGGCATAATACCAGCCGCCATCGAGCATCTCTTTGTGAAGGATGATCTCGGAGGTATCCACCGTGACTATACCGGAACCAGGGATGCTGTCGATTTTGCTGCTGCCCGAGGTTTCGATTCGTGCGGCTCCCTTGCCCTTGCCTCCATCCTCACGGCGGAAGCACCAGTAGTCCACACGGAGATCGCCCACGGCCGTGGGAAGGCGATTCTTGACGCTGATCTTGTAGATCCAGGTCTCATCCTCAATGTTCACTGCACCTCTTTTGCTTTTCACCTCACCGAGCTTTTTTTTCGTGTAGGTCACATCAAAGCTGTACTTCGTATTGGCCGCTGCCCATTCGGCGATGAACTTCTGATCCGCCTCAGTAAAGGTGGCGGCAGGCACATTGAAGAGACGGCCATCGGCCACTCGTTTGAGGCTGACCTGCCCGGCGGCAGCGGAGACGATCTCCGCATCGAGCTTGCGCCCTTGGGTGTCGGTGAATTCGCGGGCGGAAAGGCTGGTGAGGGCCAGGAGCACGCAGACGG
This sequence comes from Verrucomicrobiota bacterium, assembly GCA_046051905.1. Taxonomy (GTDB): domain Bacteria; phylum Verrucomicrobiota; class Verrucomicrobiia; order Verrucomicrobiales; family Verrucomicrobiaceae; genus Prosthecobacter. Next base: position 2,219 of record JBJONJ010000140.1, on the reverse strand, counting down.
GAATGAGGGGGCGTGTTTTCATAAGCAATGAACAGTGCCTTGAACGTGTGGAGGTTAGGTGGATTACCCCGGCAGCGTCAAGAACGTTTTGGATAGGTTGCTTTGATCAAACGCCGGGTGGTGACCGTTTATCCCGCTTCATGTCTCACGATTCCGTCACCTCACGCCGCCGGTTTTTCCAGCAATGCACCGCCGCAGGCGCGGCGCTTGGTTTCCCCACGATCATTCCATCCTCCGCCCTCGGCAAGGATGGCGCGGTGGCTCCGTCGAATCGCACCACACTGGCGCTCATCGGCTGTGGTGGCCGTGGCACGGATGTGTTGAAGAATTTCCTTCAGGACGAGCGCGTGCAGGTCATCGCCGTGTGTGACGTCGAGCGGGAATCGGATCGCTACAACAAGGGTCTCATCAAAAAAGCTGGCGCCTTCGGGCGTGAGCCCACGAAGCGCCTCGTGGACAAAACCTACGGCACCACCGGCTGCGCCGTGCATGAGGATTTCCGAGAGGTGCTGGCACGAGGTGATGTCGATGCCGTGCAGATAGCCACGCCGGACCACTGGCATGCTTTGCAGGCCGTCGCCGCCGCACGGGCGAAGAAGCACATCTACTGCGAGAAGCCGCTCAGTCTCACCATCGCGCAGGGGCGCTTCATGAGCGATGTCGTGCGGCAAAGCGGGGTCGTGTGGCAAACGGGCAGCCAGCAGCGCAGCGATGTCCACTTCCGCATGGCCGCCGAATACGTCCGCAACGGCAAGATCGGCAAGCTCAAGCAAATCCGCGTCGGCCTCGCCAGTGATAACCGCGACAACAACGGCTGCGCCTCGCAAACCGAACCCACGCCGGTGCCCGAAGGCCTGAATTACGACCTGTGGCTCGGCCCCGCGCCCGAGGCTCCGTTTTGCCCCGCGCGACTGCACTCGAACTGGCGCTGGTTCTATGATTACAGCGGCGGAAACATCACCGACTTCGGTGCCCACCATCTCGACATCGTGCAATGGGCGCTCGGCATGGATGAAGGCGGACCGGTTGAGTTCTTCGATCTCCACGCCGAATGGCCCACACCCGGCAGCCTCTACACCACCGCGCCAAAGTTCGACTTCGCCTACCGCTACGCCGATGGCACCACCATCCGCGTGAAGGACAAGCAGGACTTCGGCGCCGGCATCGCCTTCGAAGGCGAGCTCGGCACGATCATCAGCGCCCGTGGCAAGCTCGACATCAAGCCTGTCGAGCTGCGAAAACCGCTCGCCGACGGCGATGTGCGTCTGTTTGAGAGCAAAGACCACTTCCGCAATTTCATCGACGGCATCCAGACCGGCTCGAAAACCGCCGCGCCCATCGAATACGCCCATCGCAGCATCACCATCGCCCACCTCGCGAACATCGCCCTACGTCTCCACCGCGACAAACTGCGCTGGGACCCCGCCAAGGAGCAAATTCTCGACGACCCCGAGGCGGCGGCCATGCTGACGCGCCCGATGCGCGGGCCGTGGCAACTGGCTTAACCACCCTTTTATGAAAACACCTGTTCTGCGGTTGCTCGCCGCCATCACACTCTCCCTCTGCCTTTCCGCATGTCCGGAAACGACCGTCTCCGATGACTTTGGGATCGCTCCGATGAGCCTGAAACCAGCCGAATGGGAAGGTCCCTGGCATCCCGCGGATGATGCCGAGGAAGTTTTCACCTTTCGTGTCCGCGATGCTCAAAAAGGCATGCTCGAACTCCGCGAAGCCACCCCGAAGGACACAACCAAGCAACCTGATATCTTCACCCTCTGCCTCCGTGAGAGCGGCCCCGAAGGCATCGGGCCGAAACTTCACTTCGCCATTCTCAAGGACACCTCGAAGCCCGATGAAGGCACGCTGCACCTCCTGCGACGTTCGGATGAGAATGTGTTCCTGCTCTGGTCCATCAACCACGATGCCGTCACCGCCGCGCTGAAGTCTGGCGAACTGCAGGGCGCCGCCAAGCCTGACAAGGATGGCGCGCATAACACCCTCGCCAGCGATCCACAGAACTACTCCAGACTGCTCGATCCCAGATTCTGGAACTGGTCCGAACCAACCACGATGCTGCGGAACCCTCGCCGATGAGTTTCTAGACCGTTTCTCAAAAAGAATGTCTGAAATGACCGGCGAACGCGGCGGCTTCAGTGGCAAGGAAAGAGCGAGGAGGCTATTGGGACAATAGCTGACGAGCGAATGACGCCGCCAATGAG
>JBJONJ010000139.1:0-8035 GCA_046051905.1 Verrucomicrobiota bacterium | reverse complement strand
TACAATGTGGCCGCCGTGCTCGGCGGAGGCGAGGTGCTTGGTTTTGTGCCGAAAACACATCTGCCCAACTCCGCAGAGTTTTATGAGCGCCGTTGGTTCTCACCCGCGCACACGCTCGTGGAGCCTGAAATCGGTCTCACGGATCAAATCAGTGTGCCCATCGGCACGAATCTGCTTTTCCAGCTCAGCCGCATTCCTGGCTGCGTGCTCGGTGTGGAGCTTTGCGAGGATCTTTGGACCGTGAATCCGCCCTCGGGCCCGCTCGCTCTCGCTGGAGCCACGATCATCGTGAATGCCTCCGCCAGCACCGAACTCCTTGGCAAGGCACCGTATCGCCGCTCGCTCGTGGCGCAGCAGTCCGCACGCTGCCTCGCCGCCTATGTTTATGCCGGAGCGGGCGCGGGTGAGTCGAGCACGGATGTCGTTTACTCCGGTCACTGCCTCATCGCGGAAAATGGTGCCATCCTCGGCGAGTCGGAGCGGTTCAGCTTTGATACGAAAACCGTCATCGCCGATATCGATGTGCCGCATCTGCTGCAGGAACGCATGCGCAGCACTTGCTTCCGCGATGAACGCCCCGAGCTCGAAACGGAGATCGTGACCTTCCACTTCGATGGAGCGGCCTCGAAAGACAGCTCCCTGCGTCGTCCCCTCACGCCGCATCCCTTTGTCCCGCATGCCAAGGCGGATCGCAATGCCGTGTGCGAGGAGATCTTCGCCATTCAAAGCACCGCGCTGGCCCGTCGCCTTCGTCAAACGCAGTCCAAGACCGCTGTCATCGGTCTCTCCGGCGGCCTCGACTCCACGCTCGCCCTGCTGGTGATGCTCGACGCGGTCAAACGGGCCAAGCTGCCCGCCTGCCAGATCCTCGCCGTCACCATGCCGGGCTTTGGCACCACCAAACGCACGCGTGGCAATGCTGAAAAGCTGGCCGAGGCTCTCGGCATCGAGCTGCGGACCATATCGATCAACGACGCCGTGCGCCAGCACTTCAAAGACATCGGCCACGCCGAGTCCCAGCACGATGCTACTTACGAAAACTCGCAGGCCCGCGAGCGCACGCAGATCCTCATGGACCTCGCGAACAAGACCAGCGGCATCGTTGTGGGCACCGGTGATCTCTCGGAAGCCGCCCTCGGCTGGTGTACCTTCAATGGCGACCATATGTCGATGTATCACGTGAATGCTGGCGTGCCGAAAACCCTCGTGCGCTACCTCATCGAATGGTGCGCCGAAGGTCCCTTCGCCGCGAAGGCGGGCGACATCCTGCGCGACATCGCCGACACGCCGATCACGCCCGAACTGCTGCCGCTCAACGACGACAAATCCCTCCAGCAGAAAACCGAGGACACCATTGGCCCCTACGAACTGCACGACTTCTTCCTCTTCCACTTCCTCCGCCACGGCAGCGATGCCGCCAAGATCCAATGGCTCGCCGAGATCGCCTTCAAAGGCCGCCACAAGCCCGCCGTGATCGCGAAATGGCTCGCTGTGTTCTTCCAGCGCTTCGCCCAAAACCAGTTCAAACGCTCCAGCATGCCCGACGGCCCCAAAGTCGGCACCGTCGCCCTCTCCCCCCGCGGCGATTGGCGCATGCCCAGCGACTTCAGCGGTGATTTGAGTTTGTGATAAGCGTTCGAGTCCGCGTCACTCGGATCAGCTCACGAAATGCACCTGCGGGAAGGGCACCACAAACTGGCCGCCACTGGCGAGGAAGTCCTTCTCACGCGTCTTGAACTCCGGCATGAAGTGCCAGGGAAGCACGAGATAGTAGTCCGGCTTGGCGGCGCGGGATTCTTCTTCGGAGATGATCTTCACACGACTGCCGATGGTGAAGCTGCCCCACTTGCGCGGGTTACGGTCGGCGATGGCGGGGAGGATGTCGCCATTGATGCCGCAGTATTGGAGGGTGGTGTTGCCCTTCGTCGAGGCACCGTAGCCGTGGACCAGCTTGCCCTCGGCCTTGGCCTTTTTCAGGAAGGCCTGGAGGTCGTTTTTGATGCGGCGGATGTTCGCACGGAACTCGGCGTAGGGCGTGTCCGTGTCGAGAGCGAGCTCGAACTCGCTCACGCGGAGCTCCTGCACGCGTGAGGCGGCCTCGCGGGAGGGTTTGACGCGTCCTTGGTGCGCCACGCAGAGGCGGAAGCTGCCACCGTTCACGTCGTTGAGATGGACATCGACGACTTCGAGGCCGCATTCGCCGAACAAACGCTCCAGAACCGCGAGCGAGTAATATTCCAAATGCTCGTGGCAGATGGTGTCAAAGCTGTTCACCGCCAGCATGGAGGGAAGGTAGCTCTGCTCCAGGATCCAGATGCCGTCATCAGCCAGCACGCTGGCGATATCCTGCACGAAGGAGCGGGGACTTTCGAGGTCGTAGAACATCGAGATACTCGTCACGACGCGTGCCTTTTCCTGCGGATGTACGCGACGGAAGGCGTCGGCGGAGAAGAAGTCGTTCACGACCTCAAAACCGCGCTCACGGGCCTTCAGCGCCACGTCGGAAGGGTCGATGCCGATGTGACGAAGCCCTTTCGTCTTGTAGCTGGCGAGGAGCGTCCCGTCGTTGCAACCGATGTCGAGCACGAGGTCACCCGCGTTCAACTTTACGGTTTCCTCGGCGAGGGCGGATATGCCGGCGAGGTTGTCCCGCATGGACTGGTTGATGCCGGACTCGTAGTAGTAGCGGTGATACAAGACCTTGGGCGGCACGCTGTGGCGCATCTGCACGAGGCCGCAGGCATTCTCATCGAGGGCCGGGTCGCAGCGCACGAGATCGAGCGGGATCTGGCGCTTGATGGTGCCGGTGCCGTCCTCGCTGACGATGAGGCCGCCGATGTACTGATCCCCCAGGGCGATCACATCGGTAAAACTGCGGCAGCCGCAGATGCGGCAGGTGGTGCGGGTGGTCAGGAGCGGTCGGTAAGCAGGCGAGGCCATCCTTTGAAATGGCATCCAGTGCCTACATTGTCCAGCCAGAAGGCAGGATTAAGCACCCTCGAGAATGACTTGGGCGATGGCGTGCTCCTTTGTGTGCGAGAGGGAAAGATGCGCCCGCAGACCGCGGGTCAGACTGGCGGCGTTTTGATGAAAAACGAGGCTGGGGCGGCCGGATTCGGCACGGATGACCTCGATGTCTGTCCAGTTCACGCCAGCCTCGGACCACAAACCAGTGCCGAGAGCCTTCGCCGCCGCTTCTTTGGCAGCAAACCGGGCCGCGTAGTGGATCGCCGGGTCGGCGCAGGCATCACAGTAGGCGATCTCGCCTGCGGTGAAGGTGCGCTGTTTGAAGCGCTCAGCATGCCGCTCGAGCAGTTCGCGGATGCGATCCACCTCGACAAGGTCGATGCCGGTGCCGGTGATCATTTCGCAGGGTAGGTGGCCATCACGGCGAGCATCTCCTTCACCGCCGCCTCGAAACCGATGAAGATCGAGCGTGAGACGATGTGGTGGCCGATGTTCAGCTCCGCCAGATGCGGCACGGGCCAGAGGTCCGGCAGGTTCGAGGTGGTCAAACCATGACCAGCATTGATTTGGAGGCCGAGAGATTTGCCTAGCTCCGCCGCCGCCTTCAGACGCCCCACCTCGGCGACTCGCTCCGCATCGCCGTGATTGGCAAAAGTTCCAGTGTGCAGCTCGATCATGCTAGCACCGATCTCTGCACTGGCACGCACCTGGGCCGGATCGGGGTCGATGAACATGCTCACGCGAGTGCCATTGGCCTCAAGAGCGCCCACGGTTGCCTTCAGTGCCTCACGCTGGCCCGCGACATCCAGTCCGCCCTCGGTGGTGACCTCCTCGCGATTTTCCGGCACCATGCAGACAAAGTCGGGTCTCGCTTTCAGCGCGATGGCGAGGATCTCCGCCGTATTCCCCATCTCGAGGTTCAGCTTCGTCTTGATCTCTTGGCGCAGCAGAAACACATCCACGTCCTGGATGTGTCGGCGGTCCGCCCGCAGGTGGATGGTGATCGAATGCGCTCCGGCCTGTTCGGCGAGCAAGGCGGCGGCGAGCACGGAGGGCTCCGCGTTCGGTGATTCGAGCATCTGCCGGTAGCGGGCCTGGCGCAGCGTGACGACGTGATCGACGTTCACGCCTAGAAGGAGGTTGGATGGCATGGGACCTCCCTTTTAGCGCATCAGGCTCATGTTTGACGAAAAATTTCCGTGAAAATGTAGCATCCCGCCCAAGAAACCGAATGCAATCTTTGTCCCATCATCCGATTGATTGCCTGCCCCACCCCCCAAAAACCTACTGAATATGAAATCGTTTTTTCTCACCCTCCTCTTCCTCGGCGGAGCCTTTGCGGCCTACGATTATTTCTTCGCCCCCCCTGGGCAAAAAATCATCTTCAAGCAGCTGAATCCGCCACCGAAGCCCAAAACGGTCGTCGAAGCGGCACCCGAGCCTGAAAAACCGGCCGAAGCTCCCGTGCCCGCCCCTGCCCCTGAGGCAGCCAAGCCCGTCGCCCCCGCCAAAGTCGTCGAAACAATGCCCGCTCCGGTGGCACCTGCCGCGCCGAAAGCCGGTTCCATTGAGGCGCTGACGAACAACTGGAGCACCATTCCGCCCACCGCCTTCCCGCGTGAGGTCACCCTGCTCAAGGATGCCGAGTTCAAAATGCCCGTCGGTGCCTCAAAAGTCACCTCAGGCCGAAAAGTGCAGGCCATTGCCTTTCGAGACGGCCAGCTAGCACTCCTTTCCGCGCCCGGCTCCAGTGCCAAGGCCATCGTCTCCATCGACGACACCGACCTCAAGAAGATCCTCACCGACATCTACGAGAAGTGGAAGGTGGCCCGTGCCGAATACTTGAAGAAGAACGCCGCGCAAAAACAGCAAATGGCTTCCACCCTGAAGGCTGAGAATGCCACGGCGAACAGCAACCGCGCTGAGGTGGATGAAACTGGCAAGCCCCTGCGTGGCGATGACCGAGGCTACCCGCTGCTTCTTTCAAGCATCCGCCGCGGCCAGGTAACTGACATCAAGGCAGACAAGATCATCTCCTGGGGCGAACCCAATCCCACCAAGGTCCAGGGCAAGGATGGCTGGGCCATCAAGGTGGAGTATCAAGCCGAGACCATCTTCGGTCTCCAACCCGTCGAAGCCCAGGCCCTGGTCGTGAACGGCCGCGTGCAGGGCTGGTTCTACACCGGCAGCGGTGAAGAGGTGCCGTGAACCGGACTCGCGTTTCAAGTTTCATGATGACTGCCGCACTTGAAACCTGAAACTTGAAACGGCTCCTCACCGCATCTCCCTCAGCGGCACCACCTTGCGATCAAGATCGTGGACTGCGTGAATACGGCGCACGGTGCCGCTACGGGCACGCATGAGGATGGAGTGTGTCTCGACGCGATGACCGACAAGGCGGCAGCCAGGCAGCAGTGGGCTGTCGCTGATGCCGGTGGCGCAGAAGAGAGCGCTCTCGCCGAGGATGAGGTCGTCGATGCGGAAGACCTTGTTCAGCTCCTCCTCGCCCACCTCAGCGATGATCTCCGCTTTGTGCTCCTCCGTGTGCGGCCACATGCGGAGCTGCATGTCACCCCCAAGGCATTTCAGCGCCGCAGCAGCCAGGATGCCTTCAGGCGAGCCGCCCATGCCGATGTAGAGATCGACATTGGAATCAGGCAGTGACGGCGCGACCGCGGCGGCGATGTCGCCATCCGAAATCATGCGCAGTGCCGCGCCGCTCTCACGGATCTGCCGCACGATGTCCGCATGACGCGGGCGGTCCATGGTGGAGACGACCAGATCACGTTCACGCTTCCCCAAGGCGGCAGCCACAAAGGCAATGACGTCCTTCAAAGGCATGTCAAGGAAACAGCGGTCGCCCTTCTCGATGAGCGCCTTCTTCACGGCGGGTCCGTAGGCGATCTTGTGCGAGTAAAAGGAAGGCAGGTTCTTCATCGCGCAAGGGGCTCCATCCGGCACCTGAGCGGCGGCGATCACCGAGACACTGTTCGGCATGCCTTTCGCGATGTTGCTGGTGCCATCAATGGGATCGAGCGCGATATTGAAACGCGGCGAGCCATCCCGCCAGGTGCCGAGATGCTCGCCAATGAAGATGCCGGGCGCGTTGTCCTTGATGCCTTCGCCGATCACCACCTCGCCGCGAATATCGAGGATGTCGAAGACGCCGTAAATCGCCGAACAGGCCGCGCCATCGGCCAGTTCTTTTTCACCTCGACCGAGCCAGTGAATGGCCTGAAGCGCCGCGTTTTCCGTGGCACGCACGAATTCAAACTCGAGGACGCGTTCAAGATCGAGCGTGGAGCGAAGAGGAGGAAGGCTGGTGGACATGGGAAAGAATGACGACGGAGTAAATCCGAATGACGAAGGAATGTCGAAGACGGAAGTGCGCTATTTCTGGCACTTCGGGCAGAAAAAGGTCGAGCGCTGGCCGAGCACGATCTTTTTCACCTTCGAGCCGCAAGCACGGCAGGGTTCGCCAGTGCGATCATAGACGCGGAGGGTCTGCTGGAAGTAGCCGGGCTCGCCCCTTTCGTTCAGGAAGTCCCGCAGCGTGGTTCCGCCCATCTCGATGGAGGCGGCGAGCACCTCGCGGATGGCGGCAACGAGCTTTTCGAGCCTTGGCAGGCTCACCTTCCCGGCCGGTTTGCGCGGATCAATGCCTGCCATGAAGAGCGCCTCGCTGGCATAGATGTTTCCCACGCCCACGACGACATGCGCATCCATGATGACCAGCTTGATGGCGGCGGTCTTGCCCGCGCAGGCTTCCTTGAGATGGCTTGCGGTGAAAGCGGGACCGAGAGGCTCGGGACCTAGATCGCACAGGAGTTTGTGCTGCTGCGGATCACCCTCAATGAGCAGAGCGGCGCCAAAGCGGCGCGGATCATGCAGGCGGAGCTGCTTCCCGGTATCCATCGTGAGGGCGAAGTGGTCATGCTTTCGCCAGGGCGTGTCCGGCGGCACGATACGCAGGCTTCCCGACATGCCGAGATGCAGCAGCAGCGTGCCTTTGGCCGTGTGAAAAAGCATGTACTTCGCCCGTCGTTCACCCGCGGTGATGCGCTCGCCCTCCAGATCGTGCATGGCATCCGGCACCGGCCAGCGAAGACGTTTGTCTCGCACGATCACCTCGGTGATGCGATGGCGGATCAGATGCGGCGAGACGCCGCGGAGGGTGGTTTCGACTTCAGGAAGCTCAGGCATGCAAAAGGGTCGAAAATCACCACCGCGTGCGGTCGAGGCTGCGGTAGGCGATGGCTTCAAAAACGTGGTTTTCCTCGATGCGCTCGCTTCCTGCCAGGTCGGCCATGGTGCGGGCTACTTTCAGGATGCGGTCATGCGCCCGGGCGCTGAAATTCATGTCCACCATCGCATGCTCCAGCATCGCCGCAGCCTGCTGACCGAGCTCGCAGTGCTTTTTCAGCAGTCGCGGGCTCATCGCGCTGTTCGTGTGGATTCCGGGACTTTTGGCAAAACGCTCCCGCTGCATGCCACGGGCCGTTTCGACACGCTGACGAATGTTCTGCGAGGACTCGCCGCCATCACTCGATGACAGCGCTTTGTAGTCCACCAGCGGCACTTCGATGTGCAAATCGATGCGATCAAGCAGCGGCCCGCTGATGCGCTGGCGATACTTTTGGATCATCGGCGGGCTGCATCGGCACTCACGCTTCAGATCGCCGTAAAAACCACACGGGCAGGGATTCATCGCCGCCACGAGCATGAACTGCGCAGGAAAGGTCATCGTGCCCGCGGCACGTGAGATGGTCACTTTGCCATCCTCCAACGGCTGACGAAGCACCTCCAGTGTGCTACGGCGGAACTCCGGCAGTTCATCGAGAAACAACACGCCATGATGCGCCAGCGAAACCTCGCCCGGCCCCGGATTGGTGCCACCGCCGAGCAAACCCGCATCGCTGATCGTGTGATGGGGAGAACGAAAAGGCCGCGTGGCGATGAAGGCATTCGTCTCCGAGAGCAAACCGGCCGCACTGTGAATCTTCGTGGTCTCAATCGCCTCGTCTTCACGCATCGCCGGCATGATCGTGGCGATGCGTTTGGCGATCAT
>JBJONJ010000138.1:0-2816 GCA_046051905.1 Verrucomicrobiota bacterium | reverse complement strand
GCAGATCGGCCGCCTGATCCTCGATTTCGAGGGCGATGCGGATCACGCCGCGTTCCAGAAGCGCAAACAGCGGATCCGTTTCTACGCCCGCACGTTTGAGCAAAAAGGCCGCCTCGGTCAGGACGGCCTCGCAGGTGAGCATGGGCGGCTTCAGTCGTTTCCACTGCTCCACCGCCCATTCGGGGTGCTCCAGGTCTGCCGCGAGAAAGGAGACCACCGGCCCGGTGTCCAGCAGCAACGGCTACCGGCCAAAGCCCTTCATGTGCTTGAGATGCGTCGCCAGATCCTTCGGCAGCTTCTTGCGGATCGAGCCTGCCAGATCATGGGCCAGATCGTAGCAGGTGGCGGCGCGGGCCGACTTCGTCGGCTGCAACTCGCGCTCCAATGCCGAGCGGACGAGCGCCGACTTCGACAACCGACGTGCCCGGCTTTCTTGATCCAGCCGCAGCAGCAACGATTCCGGTAGTTTGAGAGAAAGAGTGCTCATGAGTCGCGCATGGTCATACCAGCCGATCTTGGCAGCAATACCGAATCTTGGCTATGTAGGGAAAGCGGAGCCAGTCATGCTCATTCCGGCAGCGGCCACACCACGAGATCGATGGGATACAAAGCACCATCTTCAGCGCTCAAAATGAAGTTGGTTTCGTTCGTGTCGAAGGCCCCCATACCATCACGATGCCAGGCGTGGTTACGCAAACTCACTGAAACATCAGGACATTCGCGCAGTGGTTCCCAGCCTCGTTCGTTCATCCATTGGGAGATGCGTTGCTGGAGCGTGCGCGGAGAAAGTGTGGTGTCCGGTCTGATCCAGCGCTGGGCCAGCAGCAGTCCCGCATCCTCCCCGATGACTTCCTCGATGGTGCAGCCAAAGCCAAACTGCTGCCAGCACAGGCTCTCGCGGATCACGGCCTGGGCCAGCGTGCCGGGCTGGAGCTCAATGAGGCCGCGGGCATTGCGACCGAGGATGCAGCCGAAGCCGGTCGTGTCGAAGCCGTTCTCCTCCCTGCCGCGCAGTTTGATGACTCGTTCTCCGGCATCGGCATCATCCCAAAACACGACCGCCTCACCTCGGCTGGTCATGAGTCGAAATCGCGCCCCTTCAGGTCCCAGCGGATTCCACTCCACCGTTCGGTTAATGCGCCTCGACAACCTAGTGGCCGTTTCGACGGCATCCGCGCTGTGCAGGCTAATCAAGCGGTCAATTTCGGCCTCAATGACCACACCATCGACTTGGCTAGCGAACTCCTGCGGACTCAACATGGCGCAGGGCTGGCTGAAGGTGAATCTGCTTCCATGGTTGGAGACTCGTCACTTCGTCTCCCAGATGCCGACGCACGATTTGACACACTTCGGTGTAAGTTGGTCTCTCGCCATTCTTCGGCGGCAGGCGCAGCTTGGCCCCGCGTGGAGGAAGTTGAATCTGGGAAGGGTCGAAGGCCATGACGGCAGAATTATCCGGGTATCGAGCTAGAACGCAACCACGCTTTGCAGCTTCACGCCGCCGCGGATCACCCGCCCCTCCACCACGGCGGCACGCGGAGCCAGCCTCCGCGCCGTCCGCACCTGTCCCCAGCCTACACGCCACTACCACAAGCCCGCGCCGAGCGGGAACACGAGGATGAGGTGCGGTTGAACTGAAAGGCCGGATGGATCATCTCGGGCTTCTCGCTCAGTCTTCGGGCATCAACACCGGGATCACCTTGTTCCCGTGGCGGCGGTAGATGAGGAAATCATCGTCCAGGGTGAAAATGACGGCGTCTTTGTGCAGTTCGGAAAGGCGGACGAGGCAGGCGTCGGCCAGTGACATCGGGCGGTCGCGGTAGCGACGCATCAGCGTGCGCAGATCGGCCGCCTGATCCTCGATTTCGAGGGCGATGCGGATCACACCGCGTTCCAGCAGCGCAAACAGCGGATCCGTGTCCACGCCCTCGCGTTTGAGCAAAAAGGCAGCCTCGGTCAGGACGGCCTCGCAGGTGAGCATGGGTGGCTTCAGTCGTTTCCACTGCTCCACCACCCATTCAGAGTGCTCCAGGTCCGCCGCGAGGAAGGAGACAAGCGGCCCGGTGTCCAGCAGCACCGTCTGCCTCACCGGCCAAAGCCCTCCATGTATTTGGGATTCGTCGCCAGATCCTTCGGCAGCTTCTTGCGGATCGAACCTGCCAGATCATGGGCCAAATCGTAGCAGGTGGCGGCGCGGGCCGACTTCGACGGCTGCAACTCGCGCTCCAACGCCGAGCGGACGAGCGCCGACTTCGACAGCCGCCGTGCGCGGCTTTCCTGGTCCAGCCGCAGCAGCAACGAATCCGGTAGTTTGAGAGAAAGAGTACTCATGAGTCGCGCATGGTAATACCAGCCGATCTTGGCGGCAATACCGAATCTTCGCGATCTGCGACAAGCTGAGCCTCCGCGCCGTCCGCACCTGCCCCCAGCCCACACGCCACCGCCACAAGACCGCGCCGAGCAGGAAGACGAGGATGAGGAGCGGTTGAGGTGGGAGGCCGGATGGATCATCTCGGCCTTCTCGCTCAGTCTTCTGGCATCATTACCGGGATGACCTTGTTTCCGTGGCGGCGGTAGATGAGGAAATCATCGTCCAGGGTGAAAATAACGACGTCCTTGTGCAGTCCGGAAAGGCGGACGAGGCAGGCGTCGGCCAGTGACATCGGGCGGTCGCGGTAGCGACGCATCAGCGTGAGCAGATCGGCCGCCTGATCCTCGATTTCGAGGGCGATGCGGATCACGCCGCGTTCCAGAAGCGCAAACAGCGGATCCGTTTCTACGCCCGCACGTTTGAGCAAAAAGGCCGCCTCGGTCAG
>JBJONJ010000137.1:0-3253 GCA_046051905.1 Verrucomicrobiota bacterium | reverse complement strand
TGGGGTTCGTGTAAAAGACGATCGTTTCGTTTTGGAAGGCGTGATCATCGACGACGAGATGCCCGCCAAACTCACCACCGGCGACCTTGAGGCTCACGATCTTGCCCGGCACGAGATGCTGCGGCGGCATGCGCAGGCTTCCGGGCAGTTTCGAACTCAACGCGTGCGAATGCCATCCACGCGGCAACAAGCCTGCGAGGACGTTTTCACCTTCGAGGGCGATGAGTGGCGTGGCGTCGTCCGTTTGGCCGTGTGTGAAGCCGTCGCCTTCCATGACCCATCCCAAGGAGGGGCGGTTTGTAACCGCCCAGGGCGCTTGAAAAGCACGGTTGCTTGTTTTTGCCACTTCGCGGGCTTTTTGCCATTCAGCGGCCAGTTTTGGCAACTCATCGGGCGTGGCCAGCGGAGCGCCGATGCCCTTCAAGGAGGGGCGGTTTGCAACCGCCCAGGCTTTGAGGGTGGGCGCTTGAAAAGCGCCCTTCCTTGTCCAGAGCGCGGCGAGCTCATCGCGGATGCTTTGGCGCAATTGTTCGAGCTTTGCGATGGCCGCGTCGTTCTTGCCCGGCGCATCGATCACGCGCGAAGTCCAGCGCGGCGTGGTGAACATGGCGGCGAGCGCATAGTAGTCGCGCTGCGAAACGGCTTCGAGCTTGTGATCGTGGCAGCGCGCACAGGCGACGGTGGTGGCGAGGAAGGCTTTGGAGAAGGCGTCGATCTTGTTGTTCACCATCTCTTGATGGATGCCGTTGAACATGAGGCTGCTGCCGTGGCGATGCTCGCCGAGGTGATAAAACATCGGCCCGATGAGGCTTTCGTTGGTTTTTGCCTTTGCGTGAAGGCGCGGCTGCGGCAGCAGATCGCCCGCGAGGTGCTCGCGGAGCAGTTGATCGAAGCCGATGTCGTCGTTGAAGGCACGGATGAGGTAGTCGCGGTATTCGTGGGAGCCTTTGGCGGGATTGTCCCATTCGTAGCCGTAGGTGTCCGTGTAGCGCACGACATCCATCCAGTGGCGGGCGAAGTGCTCGCCGAAGTGGGGTGACGCGAGAAGATGATCGACGTAGTCAGACAGGTCGGACATGTCCGACGAGTCGGACGGCGGCAAGCCCGTGAGCACGAAGCTCAAACGACGGCGCAGCACTTCCGGCGAGGCCTGCGGTGCCATTTCGAGTCCGGCGGCCTTTTGAGCGGCTGTGATGAAGCCGTCCACGCTGCCGGTGATGGCAGGGCGCATCGGTTTGAGGCTCCACCAGTCGAGACGCTTCTGAAACTCCACCTCCCACGCATCGTCAGCGACGAGCGTGGTCGATTCGGCAGCCACACGTGGATCAGGTGCGCCCTGGCTCACCCATTCGGTGAGCAGTGCGATCTCGGATGCGGGCAGCATCTGCTTCGGCGGCATCTTGAGGTCCTTCTCCACATGACTCACCGCCTGGATGAGCAGACTGACCTCCGGTTTGCCAGGAACGATGGCCGGTCCACTCTCACCGCCCTTTTCCCAGCCGCTCTTCGAATCCAGCGCGAGTCCGCCTTTGATCTTCTTCTCATGCGAATGGCACTCGAAGCAGCGTTGTTTGAGAATCGGCTCGATCTTGGAAACAAACATGTCCGCGCCACAAGCTGCTCCACCCGCGAGAAGCAGGAAGGCAGCAATGGCAATGACTCGAAGGTTGTTCACGCACCAATCAACGGAAAGGCGGTCCTGACTCTGTGTGGCAGGACCATCAAAAAATGGTAACATTCCGCTATGAAGACCTCCCGGACTGCTGCCCATCCGTTTTTTGCCCGGCTCGCTGACGGCGGGCAGATGCTCGCGGCGCTCGACCTCATCCCTGGAGCCATGTTCATGATCAAAGACCTCGCTTCACGCTACGTCTTCATGAGCCGGGCCTTGAAGGAGGCCATCCATCTGCCGCCAGACTTCGACATCGTGGGAAAATCCGACTTTGACCTTTTCCCGCGCATCATCGCCGAGAGCTACCGCCAGAACGACCTGCAAGTCTTCCAACACGACCAACCGCTGATCAAAGAGATCCATGCCACGAGCTTCTTCGACCAGCCTTCCGCGTGGGCCTGGTCGAGCAAGTTCCCTCTGCACGACGAAAAGGGCAAGGTCATCGGCCTGGTCACCATCAACGAGAAGTACAACGAGTCTGCCGGTCACGATACGGAGCTGAACCGCCTGCTGCCCGCCATCGATCATGTGCATGCCCGCTACGCGGAGCGCCTCACCGTGGGGCAACTCGCCAGACGATGCGGATTCTCCGAAAGCCACTTCATGCGCATCTTCAAGCAGCGCATGAAAATGCCCCCCTACGCCTTCGTGGAGCAGGTGCGCATGTTTCACGCCAGCGACGCCCTGCGCCGCACGGCGGCCAGCGTGGCCGAGATCGCGGTGAACAGCGGCTTTTACGATCCCAGTTCGTTCGTGAAACGCTTCAAGCGGTTCACCGGCCATACCCCGCTCGCCTATCGCCGCCAGTCGCAAGACCCCAAACGCTCCGCCATGGCGATCCCCGCGGTGAAGTAGCCGGGCAGGCTGTACTTGGGCCCATTTACTTCCCCTGTGCCTGCACGGCCTCATGCGCCGTTTCTTGAAGAAAGCGCGCAAACTCCGCCTCGAGCCCTTTCGGGATGAAGGCGAGGCCGACGGGGCTTTCGCCAAAGAGCACTTCATACCACACGCAGGCACCGAGATACTCGCCCGCCAGGTTCGCGTGATGGCCATCCATGCCGAGCGTGGTCTTTTTGCCGTCTTTGGATTTCGCCCAGCGCCAGCCGACGTGCAGCGAATGCGTCTGCATGGGCAATTCGGGCTGTTTGGCCGTTTTGGGATCGAAGGGCTTCGGATCGGGCTTGAAACTCCACTTCGCATCCGTGTCGGCGCGGAAGAAGGCATCGCCCACGGGGATGATTTTCGCGCTGAAGTCGTTCGCGAGGCGATTGTAGGCCGCGGTGAGGCCGCGATACATTTCCTCCTGCGTCCGCGGTTCGCCCGGTTTGGGCTCTTTAACGGCAAAACGCGGATCATCGACGCGATAGGCCCACGTTTGATGAATGAGCAGCTTCGCCTGTGGCGCGTGTTTCACGATCAGATCGCGCAAAAAGCCCGAGTGCGGCTGGTAGGTGCTGAAATCGTGGCTCTTGATGCTCGCCTGCTGGATCGTGACGTAGTCCCAACGATCCGCGGTGAGGTTCGCGACGAGGTCCTTGCCATTCGTGTAGAGCCGCGCCTTGCCCTCCGCCTTCGTTTTAT
>JBJONJ010000136.1:0-7169 GCA_046051905.1 Verrucomicrobiota bacterium | reverse complement strand
CTCGGGGGCGGCTTTGCCGATGCGGACGAGCTTCATGGGGCCACGACGCACGGCGTTCGTGCCACCAGGGCCGCCGGTGCGCCAGAAGAGCAGGTCATGTGGCGCGGTGGTCTTTTCGCCGGTGAGGAAGGGGAGGAGGTTTACGCCATCGAGATTACCCGGCGCGGTGGACTCGGCAGCGGCGAGGGCGGTGGGCAGGAAGTCGAGGGCGATGACGGGCTGGTCGTAGGTGCCCGGTTTGATCTTCTCGGGCCAGCTCACGAGGAAGGGCACACGCATGCCGCCCTCATGGAGATCGCCCTTGGCACCGCGGAGAGGGGTGTTGTCGGTAAAGTTCACGCCGGTTCTTTTGGAGAGGTTCGGGCCGCCGTTGTCGCTGACGAAGAAGATGAGCGTGTTCTCGGTTTGTTTGGTGGCGTCGAGCTTTGCCATCACTCCGCCGATGGCAGCATCCATCGCGGCCACCATGGCGGCGTAGGTGCGGCGCTGCTCGTTGGCGATGCCGGAGAACTTCTCCAGCCATTCCTTCGGTGCCTGCAGGGGCGTGTGCGGCGCGTTGAAGGCCAAATAAAGCATCCACGGTTTGCCATCGCTGGCATGGCGACCCACAAACGCGGCCGCCTCGTTGCCAAACTGCTCGGTGAGATACTTCGTCTGCGCTTCATCGGCGCCGTTGCGATTGAGCGGGATGGTGTACTCCGCGCCGCCTTTGTCGCCGGGGAAGTATTGATGGCCGCCGCCGAGAGCGCCGAAGTACTCGTCAAAGCCGCGTTTGTTGGGATGAAACTGCGGATGCGCTCCCAGATGCCATTTACCCACGGCTCCGGTGATGTAACCGGCCTGCTTCATGAGCGTGGGAAAAGTCATCTCGTTGAGGGAAAGCCCTGCGGTGGTGCTTTCCGGCAGCCAGGCAGGGTTGTTCTCATGGCCGAAGCGGTGCTGATAGCGGCCCGTCAGGATGCCCGCCCGCGTGGGGCTGCAAAACGAATGCGAAACGTAGCCATTCGTGCATCGCAGGCCGCGGGCGGCGAGTTTGTCGAGATGCGGCGTGGGGATCTCTTGGGAGCCTTGGAAGCCCACATCGTGATAGCCGAGGTCATCGGCGATGATGACCAGCACGTTCGGCTTCGCAGCAAAAACGGCGCTGGAGAAAGCGAGGAGAGCAAAAAGGGCGGGAAACTTCATCGCGCCCATGAACGCGGCATTTCGAGCCGCATTTCAAACCGTCGCCATGCAGCTCCCGAAGGCGCAGACTTCGTTCTTGTTCGCGCACAGCCGCATGAGGCGGAAATCCGCGCACAGCGGCGGAGCCTCTTCCTTGAGCCGGGAGAGCAGGGGATACTCGTCATCGCCCTTGAATTTGATCGTCACGATAAAGTTCCGCATGCGCTTCTCCAGCAACCATTCGAGCAAGAGATCGATGCTGCGCTGCGGCGCGGCAATGACATCGCAGATGAGCCAGTCAACGGTGTGTGGCGGTTTGTATTTGAAGGCGTCGGCGGTTTCGAAGTGCAATCGCGGGTTCCGCATCAAATCCTCGCGCAGCTCCGAGCGGTCGATGGCGGTCACGCGGGCGCCGCGTTGCAGCGCCACATAGCTCCAGCTTCCCGGCGAGGCGCCGAGATCGACCACCGTCTCCCCCGCCGAGATCTGCCGGCCGAGCCGCAACTCCGACTCGACCACCTTCGCAAAGGCCCGGGAGGGCGCGGCCTTGTCCTCCGCCCACGGGATGAAACCGCGAGCGAAGGGCGAGATGATCGTTCGCAGCTCAAAGGGCTGCGGTGCCATGCTCACCGACAGCCAGCCTGTCTCCGGCGCGGTCAAAAAGCCCTGCACGAGCGAGGTGGCGGGCGTGAAGGGCGTCTCCTCATCCACCAGCGAGCGCAGCAGATGCCGGCGGCGCTTTTTCATTCGCTCCCGCATGGCCGTGCGGATCAGCTCGCAGCGGTTCAGCCCCGCCCGGCCCTCGCCATACTCCGGCCACAGGTGCAGATGCCAGGGCTGATCATCCGGCAGCACGCCTGCGACGGCGTCGATGAGGCGATCCGCCCAGGCATTGATGCTCGCCCCCTGCGTCTCGATGGCTTGTGGCAACGTCTGTCGTGCAAAGGCCAGCAGGGAAGTCGTTGAAACGTCATGCGCACTCAACCAACCGATGCCTGGCAGCTCGCGCAGCGTCTCACTCGGCAGCTCCGCGGCCAAGGCAGGGTTAAAATCAGGATCGGAAAGAAAAAGAGTCACGAAAGAGGTGTCTTCAACGAACGGGATGGAATGCTGTATTGTCTCCAGCGGCGAAATCGCTTACTTTTTGACCGACAGCCATGAAATCACTCACTTTTTCCGCCGCGGCAGCCGCCCTGCTGCTCGTCAGTTGTGCCAGACCGGCCTATGAGCAGCGCGGTTACGCGTCCTACATCGCGGATCAATATGCGGGCCGCGCCACGTCCTCGGGGGAGATTTATCATCCTCAAGGATGGACGGCGGCCCATCACTCGCTGCCCTTTGGCACCCAGGTGAAGGTAAAAAACCATCAAACCGGCCGTTCAGTCAATGTCACCATCAACGACCGCTTTCCCTTTTATCCCGGACGCGTCGTCAATCTGTCCAGCGCCGCCGCGCAGTATTTGGGCATCCCTCCATTCCAGATGGCTGATGTGACGGTGACCGCGAAAACCATTCCTGGGGGCTATGGAGCGCCGGCGCCGGCCTACACCGGGCTACCAGCGCCGAACTACCATACCGCGCCGCCTCCGGTGTATCCGAACACACCGCCGCCGGCCTACTGAGCCGGTGATTCGACCGCGAGGCGCCCTTTGAGCTTCGTCAGAAGCTTGGAGTTTCCTTCCAACTCCTCCATCAGGAGTGTCAGCACCTCCAGCGTCTGGCGGCTGATGTGATGCTCCATACCTTCCACATCCTGATGCACTGTAGCTGGATCAAGGCCAAAGCCCGCCAGCAGCCGTGTGAGAACCTCGTGCCGGCGGGCAATCTCCTCGCCCACCTTCCGGCCGGTCTCCGTGAGCACCACGCCGCGATAGCGTTCATAAACGACCAACCCGTCCGCGTCCATGCGCTGGATCATGTTCGTCACGCTGGCCTGGGAGATCTTTAAATTTCCCGCGATGTCCACCACGCGGGCGTAACCTTTCTGCGCGATGAGGTTATGAATCTGCTCCAGGTAGTCCTCCACCGCGGGTGATCCGAGGTGGGTGGTTAGTTCCTGGCGTTTAGGCGGCGGCATGCGGCCCGTGAGATGCTCTGCAAACGCTCAAAAGCAACCTTCTTCCCCCGCCCCCAATTTTCAGTTTCCAGCTTTCAGCTCTCCATTTTCAATCCGCCATGCTCCATCGTCTCCTTCTCATGCTTGGCCTGTCATTGACATCCCACGCCAGCACCCTCCACCTCTCTGTCACGCCGGTGGCGGGCGATGCGCCGCTGCTGCTCGACTCTCAACGCTACACCACCACCGCGGGCGAGACCTTTTCCATCAGCCGGTGCAGCTTCCTCCTCAGTGGGTTTGCCCTGCAAAAGACGGACGGCACCTGGCTGGAATCTCCGCACCTCGCCTGGATGGATGCGCAGCAGCACCGGCTGACGACCACGCTCGAAAACATTCCGGCTGGCAAATACAAGGCGCTGCGCCTTCACCTCGGTCTCGATGAGAAAAAGAATGTCGCGCCCACCTCGCAGTATCCAGCGGATCATCCGCTCAATCCGAATTTGAATGGTCTGCACTGGAGCTGGCAGGGTGGATACATCTTCCTCGCGCTCGAAGGAGCCTTCCGGGCCAAAAACGGCCTTGCCGGCGGTTTCTCCTACCACCTCGCCCGCAGCCCGAATCGCACCGCCTTGACCTTTGAAGGGGATTTTGACCTCACGGCCGATGCAGCGGTCGATTTTGCCTTTGATGTGCCTGCGCTGCTCCATGCCAAAACACCGCTATCATTCATCAAAGACGGCCTCTCCACTCACTCGCATGAGGGCGATCCCGTCGTCGCCGCACTGAAAGCCAATCTTCCAGCCGCTTTCACGCTCAAAGCCATCTCCAGCAGCCTCCCGGCGATCTCGCGTCCCTCGACTGTGAAGCCGCTTTACCTGCCGGTGAAGCATACACCCTACCGCTTCACGATGAGCAGCTACTTTCCCATCCCGCCGCTGCCACGAGACAATCCACTCATCGAAGAACGCATCGCCCTCGGTGAAAAACTTTTCCACGACACCGCTCTCTCTCGCGATGGCACACTCTCCTGCGCGAGCTGTCACCTCAGGGAAAATGCCTTCACCGATCCGCGACGCTTCAGCATCGGCGTCGAAGGTCGCATCGGCACCCGCCATGGCATGCCGCTGTTCAATCTGGCGTGGAAGACCAGCTTCTTCTGGGATGGGCGTGCGCCATCGCTGCGCGAGCAAACTTTGAAACCCATCCAGGATCATCTGGAGATGGACGAGACCCTCGAAAAGGTCGTCGCGAAGCTCGGAAAGACCTCGAAGGCCGATTTCGCCCTCGCCTTCGACAGCGAGGCCATCACGCCTGAACGCATCGGCCTGGCCCTTGAATGCTTTTTGCTCACGCTGACCTCTTTTGACTCCAAATTTGATCGCAGCATGCGGGGTGAGGCGCAGCTCACCGACGAGGAAAAGCGCGGCTTTGAGCTTTTCATGACC
Organism: Verrucomicrobiota bacterium; assembly: GCA_046051905.1. Classification (GTDB taxonomy): domain Bacteria; phylum Verrucomicrobiota; class Verrucomicrobiia; order Verrucomicrobiales; family Verrucomicrobiaceae; genus Prosthecobacter. The sequence goes on along the minus strand of JBJONJ010000136.1, from coordinate 2,504 downwards.
GAATACGAGCCGCGCATGGGCCAGAAGGGCGCGGACTGCTTTCACTGCCATGGCGGCCCGCTTTTCAGCGATCATCAGTTTCACAACAACGGCCTCTCACCGATCGAGACGGACACAGGTCGCGAACGGGTGACGCAAGACGAGCGTGACCTCTTCAAGTTCTCCACGCCCAGCCTGCGCAACATCGCCCTCACCGCGCCCTACATGCATGATGGACGTTTCCAGACGCTGGAAGAGGTCATGGAGCACTACGACCATAATCTCCGCCGCAGCCCCACGCTGGATCCCAATCTCGCCAAGCATCCGTCCACCGGCATCCGGCTCAGCAGCGAAGATAAAAAAGCCCTCGTCGCCTTCCTCAAGACGCTCACGGATGAGAAGTATGTCACGAAGTGATGCGGTGGCGGCTTTTTGATCAACTTTTTTGCAAGAGAAGTCTCCCTTGAGAGCATTCCCGGCCTGCGCTTGAATTCTCGCACGCATGGAAGCCTGGATCGTCATCGGCCTGTTGGTCGTCGCCGTCGTCGCCTTTGCCACGGAGAAGATCTCGGTGGACTTGGTCACGCTGGGGCTTCTTTGTGTGCTCGTGCTGAGCGGCATCCTCCGGGTGGACCAGGCCTTCGGTGGTTTTGGTGACCGGGTGATCATTCTGCTGGCGGCGATTTTTGTGATCGGCGCGGCGTTGCGGGAAACCGGTGTGCTGGATGCGCTGGGCAGCATCCTGGCCTCCTGTCTGGGGGGGCGCCCCATCTGGTTGATGACGGGCCTGATGGTCGTGGTGGCGGCGGTCTCCGCCTTCATGAACAACACCACCGTCACCGCAGTCTTCGTGGGGCCTGTGATCGGCCTGGCGAGAAAGGTGCGCATCGCGCCCTCGCGGCTGCTGATGCCGCTGGCCTTTGCCTCGATCCTGGGCGGCACCTGCACGCTGATCGGCACTTCGACGAATGTGGCGGTGAGCGGCGCGATGACGAAGCTGGGCATGCAACCGCTCGGCATGTTTGAATTCACCCAGGTGGGCATCGCCACGGTGATGGTAGGAATCCTCTACATGGCCTTTATCGGATCGAAGATGGTGCCGGAGCGTGACGGCGGAGATGCCAAGGGCAGTGACATGATGCGTCAATACCTCGCTGAGGTGGTGATCCTGGCCAATTCACCGCTCATTGGCCAGAAGGCCTTCGATTCGGACTTTTCCGCGTTGGAGTTCCAGGTGATGAAGATCCGCCGGGATGGCGTGATGCTTGATGCGAACCCGCATGAGCTCTTTGCGGAAGGCGATATCGTGCTCGTGGCCGGCAAGGTGGAGAACCTCATCAAGGTGAAGAAGATCGAGGGCATCGACATCCTGGAGGATGTGGCGCTACGCTCCGCGGGCGTGAAGACCAAGGACGCCCAGGTGGCGGAGGTCGTGCTCACGCCGCGTTGTGGTTTTGTTGGCCAGTCCATGCGGGAGAGTCATTTCCGCCAGCGCACCGGTCTCTCGGTGATGGCATTGATGCGTGGTGATGCCTCGCTGCTGCACCACATGGGCGATGAAAAGCTCCAGGCAGGTGACCTCCTCCTGCTGCAAGGACCGGCGGAGCGGTTCAAGGCCTTTGAGGAGTCCGGCGAGATGGTTTTGATCAACCAGCATCAATTCAGCGCCGAGACCCGTCGGAAGGGCTTTGTGCTGCTCGCGGCCTTCGTGCTTGCGGTGGCATGCAGCAGCCTCTGGCCGGCCTATGTGCCGGAGACGATCGCCTTTGTGATGGTGGCGTTGATGGCGGTTTTCATGCGCTGCATCAAGCTGGAGACGGCCTACGGCAATATCGACTGGCGTCTTCTGATCCTCATCGGCGGCATGATGGCCTTCGGCGAGGCGATGAAGGCCTCCGGCGCGGCGGAAATGATCGCCGAGTCCATCACGACGATGATGAGCCCCTTTGGCGTGTTTGGCGTCTTCGCGGGTTTTTGCATTCTCACGGTGATTTTGACCCAGCCGATGTCGAACGCTGCCGCCGCGCTCGTCGTGCTGCCGGTGGCCCTTGAGGCGGCCGCGACCATGGAGGCCAGCCAGCGTGCCTTTGCCATCGGCGTGATGCTCAGCGCCTCCGTGAGTGTTTTGACGCCCTTCGAGCCGAGCTGCATCCTCGTCTATGGCCCGGGCAAATACCGCTTCTCCGATTTCATCAAGGTCGGCGGCGGCATGACCCTCGCAATGCTGATCGTCGTGCTGGGGATGGTGCCGCTGATCTGGCCGCTGAAGTAAACGAAGTGCTCAGTGGATGCCGCCATGAGGAAAAGCGACTGAGCACTATGCACTGCGCACTTTGGCGAGAGGCTCACGAAAACAGACTGAGGTACTTAGACCGTTTCTCAAAAAGAATGTCTGAAATGACCCGCGAACGTGGCAGCTTCAGTGGCAAGGAAAGAGCGAGGAGGCTATTGGGACAATAGCTGACGAGCGAATGACGCCGCCAATGAGGCTGCCCCGCCGCCGGGAATCTGACAGACATTTTGAG
>JBJONJ010000135.1:0-3350 GCA_046051905.1 Verrucomicrobiota bacterium | reverse complement strand
TTCTCGGCGACGGCGGCGCGGGATTTTTCGTGGGTTAGGAGCGCCTGGAGGGCCTCGCCGACGCCGGGTTCGGCGGGGAACTGGGCGAGGCGGAGGAGTTCCTCGTCATTCGGGGCACGGTCGAGCTGCGGGAGCAGTTTGGCGACACGCGAGGCGCTGGCCTTCGGCTCCAACGCGAGCGAGGCGAGCACGCGGGCCTCCACGGGCAGCTTCGCGGCGGCTTCGGAGTCGAGGAACTTCGCGACGACATCGGGATGACGCTCCAGGAACATGCGGACGAGGAAGCGCTCGAACTCGCGGTCGTAGGCCTCGCGCACGGGAATTTGCTTCGTGCCTCGGGAGGATTGGATGGTGGGGCCTGGTAGGCTGGGTTTGGCGAAGGCGAGGAGCGCTGCGATGTTTTGATCGGACAGATTTCGACCGATCTGACTGATCTGACCGAATTGACTGCTGGCGAGATACTCTTGAGCGGCAAAATGAGTGGCGGGAAGCTGTTTGCGGTCGAGTAGCTCTTGCCAGGCGAGGTGAACTTTACCTACAGGCTCTTTGCCGAGCGATGCGACAAGCTCCTCGGTGCTCATCTTTGTGAAATCAGCCACTTCGGTCTTCGCGGCTTTCGGCTTCACCCGCCAGATCCGTCCCCGCGTCTTATCCCGATCTGGATGTGCACGCGGCACCTCGTTGTGGGAGATGATCTTGTTGTACCAATCGACGATGTAGATGCAGCCGTCGGGGCCGTTGGTGAGGGCGACGGGGCGGAAGAAGGGGTCGTCGCAGGTGATGAGGTCGGGGAGCTGGGCGAGCTTCCAATACGCGCCGTCGCGATGCATGGCGATGGTTTGGATCTTGGAGATGATGGGATTGGCGACGGCCATGGTGTGCGCGGCCTCTTTGTCCTTCAGCGGGCCGCTTTCGATCAACGCGAGGCCGCTCAAGCCGGTGCCGCCCATGCGCACCTCGGTCATTGGCGGGAAATCGGGCTGATAGCTCTTTTTGAGCGCCTCCATGCCGCCGGGGTAGTAGGCGTATTCGTGGAAAGGCATGACGGGGTAGCCGTAGTCGTTCGCTTCTTGAATGAAGGTCTCGCCTTCGCCGGTGATGACGAGGCCCCAGATGTTGTTCGGGCCGGTGCTGATGACCTCAAACTCGCTGCCATCGGGTCGCATGCGGGCCATGCTGCACTTCGGCCAATCGACGATTTTGTCGCTGCCGGGTTTGCGGACCTGGCTGTTGTTGAAAAGGCCCTGCGCCATCCAGATCCAGCCGCCGGGGGCTCGTGTGAACTGATGCGGAAAGAGGTGCGAGTCTTGCACGCCGAAGCCGGTGAGCACGACGTCGAAGGTGTCCGCCTTGCCGTCGCCGTTGGTGTCTTTGTAGAGCTTCAAATCGTGACCGTGCTGCACGTAGCAAGTGTCGCCATTGCCCCACGGAAGGATGCCGAGCGGGATGGCGAGGCCGTCGGCAAAGACGGTCGGATTCGTGAGTCCATCCGCGGGAATCTTCGCATTCAAAGACTCCCGCGGATAGACGAGCACCTTGTCCTTGCCCTTGCCCGCATACACCGCCTCGGCGGCAGCGGGGTTTTCATTCGCATCGACGGGATACTCGAGCGCGGTCTGCGTCCACAGGCGGCCGCGCTGGTCGAAATAAACGCTGACGAATTTGCCGAGGCCTTCGCTCTCCTGCACGACGAGCTCGATTTCGTAGCCTTCGGGCAGTTTGAACTTCTTGAGCTGCTCCTGCGCGGTCAAAGCGGTGCCCTGGATGTTGTTGTAGCTGATGTCGCGCTTCGGTGCGGCGGCATTGGCCTGCGGTTTCGGCGGCAGTTTGGCCTTCATGCCTTCGATGCCGCCGATGCTCTTCCAAGTGGGTGCGCCGGGCGTGGCGGGCAGTTCTTCGATGGTGACGTCTTTGACCTGCACGAGGCAAGCGCCGCCGCTGTGGACCTGAGGAGCAATGACGCCATCGAGCGCGATGTTCGGATCGGCCTCGGTGAAGTCCATGCAATGCACGCCGTTGATCCACGTCTGGATGCGCGGCCCCTCGGCGCGGATGCGGTATTCGTTCCAACCGAAGACGTCCACCGCCTTGTCGAGCGCGGCCTGCTGCTCGGGTGTGGGGGCCCAGATGACCTTGTTGCGACGGTGCTCGTCGTAGATTTTGCCGAACCAACCCTCGCCGCAATCGACCTGATAACCGCTCATCGCGCCATGCTCCGCCCGCACGCTGCGGATCTGAATGCCGCTATTCAGCATGCCGGTCTTCGGATCACCGCTGACCTTGATCTTGAGCTTCAGTTCGAAGTTTTGATACGAATTCTTCGTGCTGATGAAGTCGTTCTTCTTGATCCTCTCCGTCGTGGAGCCGCCGGTGATCACGCCGTCCTCCACACGCCACATCGCGGGATCAAAGTCCCAGTTTTCGAGCGTTTTGCCGTCGAAGAGGGGAACGGGCTCGGCAAGGCAGAGGGCGGAGAGCAGAGAGCAGAGAGCCAGAAGAGAGAGTGGTCGGCGCATGGTGGGAATACGGAATGAAGGGCGCAGGCTAGCAGGAGCGCATGCACGGTGTCATGCCTGAAATGCACCTGCAGCTGCGAGATCAGCACTTTGAACTCGGAACAAGACACATCGCCAGCAGCACGAATTGCCAGCCCAGCCACAACAACAGCCAGCCGAAAAAAAGATGCGGGGCCGCGTCGAGCACTCGGGTCACATATCCAACTCCCGAGGAAAACGTGTCTCCCAGGATCAGCACGTCCACGAACACGCCCCCAGCGACGCATCCAAGTCCTGCCAGACGTCCCCATCCGGAGTGCATGAACAATCGCGCGACATTCGCGACGGGAATCAACGCGAGTCCCAAGATCGAAGCCATGGCCGACGACCAACCGTGGCCAGCGCCCGTCATCAGTGCGGCAAGCCCCGCAACGGCAAGGCCATAAAGTAGCCCCAAACCCGCTGACAACGCGATTTGGGATGCCTTTGGGGACGTGGAGCTCATTCCGACAAAACTTAGCAGGATTGAGCACACGGTGTCATGCCTGAAATGCACCTGTGCACGCAAGTTGAAGCCTTGAACCGCTGATATGACGCTGATGAGACGCTAATCATGAAATTCTGGCATCAGCGTCCAATTAGCGTGATATCAGCGGTTGGAAGGCATTTCCTTTCTTCGCATGCCCACAGAAACAGAACTCTCCGAAACCACCCTCGACGGGCCGAAAACGCGCCGCTGGCTCATTGAGGCGCGGGAATGCGCGGAGATGAGCACGCACCGCATTGCGCGGCTGGGCATGGATGAGGCGCTGCCGCCGTATCGGCGGGTGCGGATGAGTCCGGGCGGCAGTTTTG
>JBJONJ010000134.1:0-12940 GCA_046051905.1 Verrucomicrobiota bacterium | reverse complement strand
ACGATGCGCAGGTCCAGCCAGTCGATGTCGCCGCCTTGCTTCGCCTCGAGGCGCACGCGGGCGATGAGCGGATCGGCGAGGATGCTCTGAAGCTGCTCGTCGGCCTCCAGATCGATGTTTTCCGGCAGCGTGGTGCCCCATTGATGAAACCACTCCGGAAAATCCTTTGCCATGCGATGGCGAAAGCCGCTGGACTCAAAGTCCCACGCGAAGCGGCCCTCCTGCACGATGCGCTCGGCGGTGCGCAGCGCATCGCGATCACGCACGACGATCTCATCGTCCTCGGCGTCATCGGGCACGAGTGGCGACCAGCCGCGCGGCGTGAGCACCTCGCGGGCACGGCCGTCCGCGCCCATGGCCTCGAGCTTGAAGGTCGCATACTCCGTGCCACCGCCTGCGGAGGGTCTGGCCTTGCACGCGGCGGTGATTTTCACGCGCAAGGCCTCATGCTTTACCCGTGAGGCAATGCTGGGCGGCACCGGCACCTCCAGGCCGCCGAGGAAGGAAATGCCCTCGGGCGTCGCCACCGCCTCCATCGGCAGGGCGATCTCGCTTTCGATCAAAGACTCGTCGCCGAGCCATGGCGGGCCGCTGAAGAGATGATCGCGGCTGAGATAAAAATTCTCCACGCCACGCAGGATGCGCAGCGGCATGGGCGCGGGTTCGTCCGCGGCCGTGACAAGGCTCATCAGCAGCTTCCGGCCGTCATCGCTCTCGCGGCTGCTCCACTTCAAAGGCTCCGCCACACGCTCCAGCGGCACTTCATCGCGATTCAGCAGCAGGTCATGCAGCGCGGGTTTGTGAAACAGGCCTGCGAGCCATGACGCGTGTGATTCGCCTTCGAGGCGGAAAGGTCCTGCGCTGCCGCCCTCGCTCAGTGTCAGGCAATTCACCAGCAGGAGCTCCGAGGCCGCGGAGGTCATCACATGACCGTCACGCAGTTGCTTCCCAAAACGCTCCACCTCCAGCGGATGCACGTTTTGGAACTCGGGCGTCTCCCGCGCGTTGTCGCGCACCTGGAGCTTCGCTTCGTGCACGCTGATGATGAGGCGGAAGTCGAGCGAGCGCAGCCGTGGCGGCATTTTCGCGATGCGCGATTCATTGAACTGCCGGATGCGGGCCCGCCACTGCGGCACCGTGCTCTCATGCCGCCAGTCCTTGAGCGAATCGCGCGTGCCATCGACATCCGCGATGCCGCGCAGGAAGGCCGGCACGACGAGGCCTTTCTCGGCCAGCGCCACGGCGATGTAGTTCCAGAACTGGCGCAGCGTCTTCGGCTGCTCCGGCCACAGCGTGATGGGCTCTGTGCTCTTGATCTGCCACTTCGGGTGCAGGCGCACCATGTCCTGGTCAAAGATCTTGCCGGTGAGCACCACGCGCTCGTAGCGCTTCTCGAGCTTCGCGAGGTAGTTTTCCTCATCGGTGGTCAGCGGGCGGCCGAGCTTCTCGGTGATCACATCTTCAAAGTCCTCCTCCGCCGAATGCGGGGCTGGCAGGGTGCCACGCGCCTCACGACGCTGCACTGCCACGAGCGAGGCACACAGCGCCAGATCATCCAGCGCCCGCTCGCCCGCATCGCACTCGCCCAGCCAGCCGCGGGGTGTTTGCAGCCAGCGCACATTCGCCGCCTGCTTGTCCAGCTTCACCTCCGCCATCATTTCGTCCTCGAGCAGGTCGATGCCGAGCACCGCGTCATCATCGACGAGTCGCTCCGCCTCCTGGCGGAGGCGTGGGTCGAACTGCTTAAGCAGCGTGGGAATTTCTTCGGTGAGGGCAGGCATGCGGTTGGGACGCTCACGAGCGTCCAGAACCGCCGCGAGCGAACCTGCACGCTAGCAGGCGAAATCTTCTTGGAAAGCCCCGCGGGTTGTTTTTTTCGCGACGCACCGGTGAGAGGGCGCGGAAATGTTCAAAAATAGCCGGGCAGGTGGGCCCCCGGCTCAAGCCGGAGGGAGCTGTCTGGCGGCGGCTCCGCATCGATGTTGGAGAAAACGAGTCGTTGAAAGAGGATGAATTCCTCCGCAAGCATCCTAGCTCCATGCCTCCCTCCCGCCTCGATTTCCAAATGCAAGCGCGTGCCAGCGGCTCGCGGGCGCGTGCGGCAACGTTTCGGACGTTGCATGGGGTGATTCAAACGCCGCTGTTCATGCCGGTGGGCACGCAGGCAACAGTGAAGGCGCAGACGCCGGAGGCGCTGGCGGCTTCGGGTTCGCAGATTTTGCTCGCGAATACCTACCACTTGCTGCTGCGACCAGGACCGGAGGTGTTCGAGAAGCTGGGCGGCATCCACCGCTTCATGAAATGGCCGGGTTCCGTGCTCACGGACTCGGGCGGTTACCAGATTTTTTCGCTGCCACACTCACGGTCGATGACGGAGAAGGGCGCGGTGTTTCAAAGCTATGTCGATAACCGCCGCATCCTTCTGAGTCCCGAGCTGAGCATCCAGACGCAGCGCAGCATCGGCAGCGACATCATGATGGTGCTCGACCAGTGCATCCCGAGCACCGCGGATGAAAAAACGGCGCGGAAGGCCCTGCTAGTCACGCAGCGATGGGCCGCACGCAGTCTCGCGGCTCGCGAGGACTCGCCGCAATCGCTTTTCGCCATCGTGCAGGGCGCGTTGTATCCGCATCTGCGGAAGGAGAGCGCCGCTGGGTTGGTGACGATGCCCTTTGACGGCTTCGCCATTGGAGGACTGGCGGTGGGCGAGCAAAAACATCAGCGCGAGGATGTGTGCGAGCTCACTGCGGCACTGCTGCCAGAGGATCGACCGCGCTATCTGATGGGGGTGGGCATGCCGATCGACCTTCTGGAGGCGGTGCATCGCGGGATGGACATGTTTGACTGCATCATCCCCACGCAGGTGGCGAAACGCGGCACCGCTTTCACCTCGCGTGGCATCGTCGAGCTGCGGCGCAGCGTGTATAAATTTGCTGATGCGCCGCTGGATGCCGCCTGCACCTGCCCGGTGTGCGCCACGCACTCACGGGCCTACCTGCATCACCTCACGAAAACGCAGGAGACACTCGGCTGGACGCTCATCGGCCAGCACAACATCCATTTCTACCACCAGCTCATGAGCGAGATCCGCGTGAGCATTCTGGAGGATCGCTTCCTGCCGCTCTACCAGGAGAAGCGGGCCATCCTCGCCGAGGAGGACCTCGATCATCCGGTGAAGCCACCGAAGCGCGGTCAAAGCCCCACGGTGAATGAAATCGGTCAATTTGAGCTTCACGGCTCGTCCATCCGGCATCTCGAGACCGGTGCCGTGGTGCCGACGGAGGTGCAAACGGAGCTTCCGGAGCTTGCGAGGCTCTTGAAGGCCAAAGATGAGATGCCTGTCATCGTCTTGGATGAAGGATTGGGCGCTGGAGCGGCAGCTTTGTCAGCCGTTTTGTTCTATGAGGAGCTTGCTCAAAAGCAGGCGATCAGGCCGATGCATATCGTGACGGTGGCACAGAATCTCGATGCCTTGCGGCTCGCTTTGAACCACAAGAAGATCTTTCCCTGGCTGCGTCATGGGGCGGCGGACACGCTGCTGCATCGCGGAGCCTGGAAATCGCGTTTTTGTCCCGGCTTGAGCTGGAGACTCGCGAAGGATGAGGAACCGGCGAAAGCGGATTTGGTGCTGCGGACGTTCCCAAGCACCTTCGAGCACGAGGTGCCGGTGATTGAGGTGGGGGCTCAGTGAGCCAGCACACGCTGCTCATGCGTGTAAATATTCATCGTCTCGCCGCGGAGGAAGCCGATGAGGGTCTGTCCGGACTCGCGAGCGAAGTCGATAGCCAGGCTGCTGGGGGCGGAAATGGCCGCGACGAGGGGAAGGCCGGCGGCGAGGGCTTTTTGAATCATTTCGAAGGACACACGGCCGCTGAGCAGCAGGATGTGGCGGTCGAGCGGCAGGAGATCGTGCATGAGCGCGTGGCCGAGGACCTTGTCGAGCGCGTTGTGGCGGCCGACGTCCTCGCGGGAGACGATGAGATTGCCATCGAGATCAAAGACAGCGCAGGCATGCAGACCGCCGGTTTTGGAAAAGGTCTCCTGCGTGGCGCGGAGCTTGTCGGGTAGTGAAGCGATCAATTTGGGCGAAACGCTCCACTCGGCGGTGACCGGCGGAAACTGGCCGAAGACGCTCTCGATGCTCGTTTTGCCGCACAGACCGCAGCTTGAGGCACTGAAGACGTGCCGCGTGAGCGAATCCCAGTTCACAACGGCTCCACCGAGCAGCACATCGACGACGTTGCCATGCTTGTTGTTGATGCTGGGGCATTGAGAGACCTCCAAAATGTCCCGCGGATGCTTCACGACGCCTTCGCTGACGAGGAAACCGGCGGCAAGTTCCTCATCGTGACCCGGCGTGCGCATGACGACGGCCACGCTGCGACCTTCGACGCGGATTTCGAGTGGTTCCTCCCGCGCGGCGACATCTGCCACCTGGCGTGAAGCCCCCGTGGTATCCACTTTGAGCACTCGCACCTCGGTGATCGCTGGATGGGCGGTTTCCATCACGTCGCCTCCATGAAATCAGCCGGGAGGATGCCGGCGGGCACATGACGCGGCTCGGCGATGAGGCGCACGAGCTTGTCGAAGACCTCGCGGCCTTTCACGATCTCGATTTCAACCCGCATGAAGTAGAACGGAAGGTCGAGTTTCGGCAGCTTCGGAAAGCGCACAAAGTCCTTCTCCGTGGTGACCATGCAGTGCACATCACGCCGCGTGCAGCGCTCGATGAACTGGGTGATCTCCGGTCCGTGAAAACGGTGATGGTCGGGAAACCGCGCGGTGACCTCCACGCGGGCGCCGAGACGGCGCAGGCCGTTTTCAAAGCTCTCCGGCACGGCGATGCCGCTGAGGGCACCGACAAACTTTCCGCGCATCTCCTCGAGCGCCATCTTCTCGCCCGTCTGGATCTCCTCGAAATGCATCGGGCGGTGGCGGCACTCGATGATCTCCGCGGCTTTGTTGTAGCGGCGGATCTGCTTCACGAGATCCTCGCTGTCGCCATCACTCTTGGTGATGAAGATATAGCTGGCGCGGCGTAGGCTGCGCGGTGGCTCGCGCAGGGTGCCGCGGGGAAGCATGTGGCCGTTGCTGCCAAAGGGCGCGGTCTTGTCGATGAGCACGATGTCATGCCGGTGCTTCAATTTGAGATACTGCAAGCCGTCATCGAGCACGAGGACGTCCGCGCCGAGATGCTTGATGGCATGCGCACCGGCCTTCACGCGGTTCTTGTCCACCACGACGGGCACGCCGGGGCAGTTCCGGGCGAGCATGAAGGGCTCGTCGCCGGCGTCATGGGAATCGAGCAGGACTCTCTCCCCATCACTCACGATCCGTGGTGGCATTTCCTCGGGCTTTTCGACAAGTCCGAACTTCGCGCCGAGTTGCTTCAGTAAGGGGGGCTTCTTCTGGCGCTTGCTCTTGTAGCCGCGGCTGAGGATGCAAACGCGGCGGCCCTTGTCGCGCAGGGATTTGGCGAGCAGTTCGACGACGGGTGTCTTGCCGGTGCCGCCGACGGTGAGGTTTCCCACGCTGACCACCGGCACGCCGAGATGGTGGTCGTGGATGAAGCGCTCGCGGTAGAGCATGAGGCGGAAGGAGACCACGCTTGAATAGACGACGGCCAGGCCGCGGAAAGCAACGCGCAGCAACGAGGCGCGAATGCCGCGGCGGTTGTGCACCACGACTTCCGTCACGAAGTTTTCTAGATCTTCCAAGGCTTCCTTCACAGGTAGCCACTGGAGCGCAGGACGGAAAGGCGCTCAAGCGCGGATGCTCACAGCTCGCCGAAGTGCTTTTCGCGGACTTCGACGACGGCATTGAGCATGATCTCGGCTTCCTCGCGGACTTTGGCGTCGAGGGAGCTGGCACCGCGGTTGAAGCGGCGGAAAAGGAGCTTCAGGCGGGCGTTGATCTCGTCCTTGCTCATCTTCCGTGTGATCTCACAGAGCTCTTCGGCAGTTTTTGACTTCGCCGCCGCCGGGGCAGGCGCTTTGCCCCTGGCCACCTGTCCGAGCACGCCGTTCTTTGGGGCGTTTGCGACAGACTTTTTGGCCTCGGCGGCGGCTTTTTGACCGCTGAGGGACTTTGAAAGGGATTTGAGGATCTTGAACATAAAAGCGTGGTTTCGGGGTTCGTGAGTCCTGGGCTACTCGATGCGCATCGTGCGAAGGTGGGCGCTGCGGCGTTTGAGCTCCTCCTCGCTGAGCACACCAGCACCCTTGTAAGACACGGCGACCTCTTTGCTGCGGCCGGATTGCCTGTCTAGGATGAGGGCGCGGACGCGCTGGTTCTCGTCGTAGCTGAAGGTCACGGCGATCTCGCAGCCCTTCGGCCGGCCGGCGGGCACCTCAAGGGTGATGCGGCCGATGACATCGATGTATTTCGCATCCTCATCCTCGCCCTGGGTGATGTCCACCTCGATGATGCGTTCGTTGTCCTCGCTGGTTTGATAAACCTGGGTGTGGGAGCAGGGGATGGGCGAGTTCTTCGGGATGACGATGGAGTTCATGAGCTTCTCCTCCTTCGTCTTGGCGTTGTAAACCATTGCCAGGGTGCCGTAGCTGGCATTGCAGACCTCCCGGATTTTCGCAGACTTCTTCGCGAAAAGCGCCGCACCGAGGGCGACGCATTCATCGACATTGCCGCAGCTCTTCGGCGTCTTGCCGAACATCTTTTCGAGGATTGCCTTCACCTTCGGGATGCGGGTGGAGCCGCCGACGAGCACGACGTGGTCGATGTCGCTGGGTTTGAGTTTCGCGGAGTCCAGCGCCTGCTCGACCAGCAGCACGGTGCGCGTGAGCATGTTCCGGATCATTTTCTCAAAGTGATCGCGGGAGAGGTCGATGCGGGCGATGCCAGAATTCTGGTCGTTGGCGACGGTATCGTTCACACGCTGGAGCTTTGAGAGCATCTTTTTGGCATCTTCCGTGGCCTGGAGGATGCGGCGGCGGTGGCGCTCATCAGCGAAAAGGTCCGCGCCGGTCTGCTTCTTGTATTGATCGGCATAGGCGTCGAGGAGCAGTTCGTCAAAGTTGCTGCCGCCGAGGTGGCGGGCGCCTTCGGAGGTTAGGATCTTGATGCTGTCCCCTTCGACTTCGAGGATCGTCGTGTCGAGCGTGCCCCCGCCGAGGTCATAGACGAGCACGCGGCCCTTCACGCCCTGCGAGTGCGCGTAATACACAGCGGCGGCGGTGGGCTCGTTCACGAGGCGTCGCACCTTCATACCGGCCATCTCCGCGGCGGCGATGGTGCTCTTGCGGGCCAGTTCGTTGAAGTTGGCGGGCACGGTGATGACCACCTCGTTGATGTCGCCGCAGATTTTGGAGCAGTCTCGCTTCAGCTTCGAGAGGATGAGCGCGGAGATTTCGGCGGGCGTCCACTTCTTGCCGTCGATGTCCACCAGATGCTCGGGATCGTCCATGTGGCGCTTGATCTGGAAGATGGTGCGGTCCGGCTCCCCGCCATCGCGGGCGGCGCTGCCGACGAGCTTCACATCCTCATGCGCGTCGAAAAAGACGACGGAGGGCGTGAGACGCTCGCCATCGGCATTGGGGACGATTTCCGGATTGCCGTCCGGTTTCAGGTAGGCGAGGCCCGAAAGGGTCGTGCCGAGGTCGATGCCAACGTATTCAGCCATAAGAGAGAGTGTGGGTTAAGAGTCGGGGAGGTGGCGAAGCGGGGAATGACGAAGGACAAATTCAGAATGACGAATGAATGACGAGGCCGGAACGGCGGTGGGACGTGTTGGAGAGCAGTTTCATGGCATTCAGGCTTCGGATTTCGGGCTTAACTCGTCATTCGAGTTTCGTCATTGGCTCGAGGTGCGCACCTCGACCTTCCTTAGGATTAACTCATATCCTTCGCTGCGCGAGTAAACAAATCCTGTGCGGCAGTTTTCGACGACGCGTGGCTTGGCCTTGCCGGGGTTGCTGTCCACGACGGCGATGCGCTTGCGCAACTCGACATCGACCTCTGTGCCGGGGGCGACCTCGAACTCGCTCACGCCGTGCTGGAAAAGGATGTCCTCGAAGCTCTGCCGTAGCGTGGTGAGCTGGGCGACGATGTCCACGCCGCCGCTCACGCCCGCGTAGCGTTCCTTCAGCGCGTCAATGAGGTCGATGCGCTTGATCAAATCGTTCGCGAACATGATCACGGTCGATTCTTCCGTGCCGAGACCGCGGCGAAGGATCTCGTGCTTCTCCTCCAGCTCGCTGAGTTGGCCACGAAGGCGCTTTTCGATCTCTTGCCAGTGCTTGAGCTGGACCTCTGCCTGCGCCATCTCGCTGCGCTTCTCGTCCAGGTGCACAAGTTCGGTCTTGGTCTGCTCGATCTGCGTGACGATGCGCGCCTCGGCAGCGGCACGGTCATTGATGCGCTTCTCCAGCTCGGCGATGAGCTTCCTCTGCTCCACTTCGTAGTTTTGTAGCGTGGCGGCCTGCTTTTGAATGTCCGTGCTGAACTGCTTGAACTCCGCTTCGGCGGCCTCGCGATCTTTGCGGGCCTGCTCAGCACGCGTGAGCTCGCGATTGAGCGCCTCCTGCGCGGCATTGAGCTTGACCTGGATGGCCAGGTCTTCTTCCGAGGCCCTGCGGATGGTCATCGTGATCTCGTTCTGGCGTGATTCGAGATTCGCGATGGCCTCGCCGAGCCCGAGCATCTTCCCGCCGACGTGGATGAAGTCGCTAAGACGTGTCTGATGGCCGTCGATCTTGCTTTGCAGCTCCTTGAGCATGCTGTCGGCACCTTGCAGATCGAGTTTCTGGTTTTCGACGATCTTCGTGAGGCGTTCCTCGTCGGCCTTGAGGTTCTGCACGCGGTCGAGGCGGGTGCGCAGCTCGTCCTCGAGCGTGGTGGCTTCTTTCTTTGTGGCTGAAACCCTAGCCCGCATGTCTTTGAGTTCCATGTTGGCCTCGGCGAGCGCGGCCTCGGCGGCGCGGGTCTGCTCCTGGGCGGCCTTCAGCTTCAAGCCTTCCTTGTCTACCTCCTCCTGAGCCTTCATGACGCGCTGCTCGCGGACCTTTTGAGCCTCCTCGAGCTGTTCGATCTGCTGTTGCAGCTCGGCGAGCTTCTTGTTCTGGTTCTCTGTGGTGACGTTGAGTCGTGTGACGAACTGCGAGGCCTCTTCACGCTGTTTGGTGGAGGTGGCAAGCGCGGCCTGGATGCCGGCCAGCTCGGTGGTGAGCGTGGGGATCTGCTTCCGCAGGGCTTTTTCCTCGGCGCGGGCTTTTTCGAGGCCCGCGTCCGCCTCGTTACGCGCTTTGTCGGCGCCCTGCTGGGCGACGAGAGCTTTCTGAAGACGGGCCTCGGTATCGGCGGCCTTGGCCTCGGTGGTTTTGAGCGTCTTGGTGAGATCGGCCAGCTTCGCGGACCCGGACTTGAGATCGTTTTCGAGCGTGGCGAGGTCGAGGCGGAGCTTGCCCTGCTGCTTGCCAAGTGTGGCGACATTCTTTTCCTCGGCGGCGCGGGTCTTCTCAGTGTCCTTCAGGTTCGTCATGGCGGCGGCGAGGCGCACGTTCACATCCTCAAGTTCCTTTAAGCGAGCCTCGCCAGCGGCGACACGTTCTTGGATGCCTTTGAGGCGTGTTTCGGCCGCGTTGGCCTCGGCGAGCTTGGTTTTGACCTCGGCATCCAACGTGGAGCGTTTTTCGCCGAGAAGCTTTTCGAGGTTCGCAGCCTCGATGCGGAGGGCTTCGGTGGCGGCTTCGGCCTCCTGGCGTTGTTTGGCCGCCTGCTGCATCGCATCGAGCGCGGCCGTTTTGTCCTTGTTCAAGGCAGCGAGCTCGTCGGCGAGGTTTTGGGCCTGCGCACGCGTCTGCTCGACCTTGCCACGAAGATCCGGCAGGAGCGCTTCGAGGTCCGTGCGCTCCTTTGTGAGGCGTTGAGCCTCGGAGGCAAGCTTGTCGCGGTTCTGCGTGGCGGCAGTGATGGCGGCGGAAAGCTCGGCGTGCTGCTTGCTCGCTTGATTCAGCTCTTGGAGACGGTCTTCAAGGCCGGCAGTCTGGCTAGTCCATTCGGCCACGCGTTTCTCGGCGGCGGCGATCTCCTTCTGCTTCGCGGCGAGGTTATCCTGAAGATTTTGATAATCGGACTGCGCCGCGGCCACGCTTTGCTGTGCGGTGGCGTGCGTGCTGGTGAGCGTGGCGATGACCGCCTCCAGTCCGCTGATCTTTTCCGCTAGGGTGAGCTGTTCTTGAGAATTCTTTTCCAGCGAGGCGACGGAAGCGGCGAGCTCCTTCGACTTCGCGGCTACCGAGGCGTTGAGCTCTTCGAGCTCGGTTTTGGCTGCGGCGACCTGCGCGGCGAGCTTTTTGTCCTCGGCCTGCGTCGTTTTGAACTGCGATTCGGCCGTGGCGGTTAGTTCCTGCACGTTTTTAAGGTGCTGGTCCGCGGTGGCGATTTGGGCCTGGCGCTCGCTGAGGTCGGTCTCGGCCTGCTTGATGTCGGCGCGAAGCTTGCCGAGATCCTGAGACGCGGTGGTCTGCTGGTCCTCAATGGTGCGGACTTCCTTTTCGATGGCCTCGCGACGCGCGGTGAGGGTCTGCGTCAGCAAATGCTGCGCCCGGCCATGCTCGGTGGCGGTGAGAAGCTCGCGGGTGCGTTCATCGCGATCTTTGACAAGCACGGCGACGGCGGCCGCGACCTCGGCCTTGTGCGATTCGATGGCTTTGAGGGCATCGTTGCTGTCTTTGAGGCGCGAATCGGTGTCCGCGAGGTCGGAGAGCTTGTTTTCGAGATCGGCGACCTTGTCTTCGAGGGCTTTGACCTGCGCGGCGAGATCGTTGGAGCGGGTGGTGCGCAGCTCGATTTGGAGGTCGAGTTCATCGCGTTGCTTCGCGTTGGCTTTTTGCTTCGCGTCAAAGTCCGCTTGGGCAGCCTCGCGTTCCTTGCAGATGCGCTCGTGCTCGGCCTTCGCGGCCTGCTGCTTCGCGGTGAAGTCGTCGATCTCGGCACGCAGCGCGGTGAGCCGCTGTTCGGAGCCGCTGACGTCTTTTTGATGCGTTGTCTGCGTGGCGAGAAGCGCGGCGATGACCGTTTCCAGCAAACCACGCTGGTCCTGCATCTGGCCGAGCTGCTTCGTGATGTCCGCGAGCTTTGCTTCGTTGCCGCGAAGGGCCTCGACGCGGGCTTTGAGAGCGGTTTCCTCGCCCGTGGCCTGCGCGAGCCGCTGCTGGGTGTCGAGAAGCTGCTCCTGGGCGTTTTGGAAGGCGGCGTTTTTCGCCTCGAGGTCGTCGCTGAGCTTCGCGAGGTCTTTGTCGAGCTTTTGAAGCTCGGCGCTGCGTTTGGATTTCTGCTCGGCCTCGGACTTCTCGGCTTCGGCTTTGAGTTTAGCGAGGTCCTCGATACGCTTTTCGCCCGCGGCGATGTCGGCGGTGAGCTTGGTGAACTTCTGGAGTGCGGACGACTCGTCCGCCTTCCGCTTGACGAGCGATGTTTCGAGCGCTTTGAGGTCGTTGGAAAGCTGCTCGATTGTTGTTTTGGCGGACGACTCGTCCGCACTCCTCGAAGTAAGCTGCTCGGTGAGCTGCGCGAGCTTCTTTTCCGCGGCGGCGGCACCGCTGGTGAGCTGGTCAAACAGAGCCTGCTTCTCGGTGAGCGCAGCTTCGAGTGCTTTCAAGTCGGCTCCACGCTTCGATTGAAGCTCCGCCTCGGATTTTTCGGCCTCTGCCTTGCGGGCGCTGAGCTCGGAGAGCCGGGCCTCGGCCGTGGAGATGTCGGTGGTGAGTTGCGAGAGCTTGGTTTCGGCGGACGAGGCGTCCGCGCTCCTCGTGGTGAGCTGCTCGGTTAGCTCGGAGAGATCGGATTGCTTGGCCGCGAGGTCTTTTTCGAGGGCTTGGAGTTCACCGCTGCGCTTCGACTTGAGCTGGTCTTCGGACTTCTCGACATCGGCTTTGAGCTTGGTCAGCTCCTCAACGCGCGATTCGGCGTTCGAGATGTCGGCGGAGAGTTTGGAGAGCTTTTGGAGCGCGGACGACTCGTCCGCATGCTTTTGAGCGAGGGAGCTTTCGAGCGTTTGGAGCTGCGCGGTGAGCTGTTCGACCTTCGCCTTGGCGGACGACTCGTCCGCGCTCCTGAGGGAAAGCTGCTCGGTGAGCTTCGCGACATCGGCTTGCTTCGAGGCGAGGCTGGCTTCGAGAGCTTGGAGCTCGCTGCTGCGTTTCGATTTGAGTTCGGACTCGGATTTCTCGGCATCGCCTTTGACCTTCGTGAGTTCGGCGAGGCGGGCCTCGGCGGCGGCGATGTCTTTTTGAAGGGTGGCGAGCTTTTGCTCGGCGCTGGCGGTGTCGGTGGCACGCTTGGCTTCGGCGGCGCTGTGGATGCTTTCGAGGGCTTTTTGGGCGGTGGCGAGGTCGGCCTCGGCCTTCGTGACGAGGGTGCGGGTGGAGTCGAGCTTGCTCTCAAGGTTGCCGAGATCGCGGCGCTTCTGGTCAAACTTGGCAGCCTCGCTCTTCGCGGTTTCCGCCTCGGCGCGGAGCTTCTCGGCATCGGCTTTGATGCTGCTGAGGCTGGCCTGGGTCTCGGTGAGCTCTTTCTTGCGGACTTCGAGTGTGGCCTCAAGGCTGCGCAGCTCATCGCGACGGCGCTGTTCGATCTCGGCCTCGATTTTCAGGGCGTCGCGCTGCTGGCGCAGCTTGTCGATCTCGTCGCGGAGGTCGGCAGTCTGCTTCGCGGCGGCGAGGTCGGGCTTCGGAATCAGGGCCGGCGGTGGCGTGGGCGGCGATTTTTGCGACTCGCCCGTCGAAATGGCCATGCGGTGCACGACCGGCTTGGTGGGCTCGATCTTGCCGGTGGCCGGCGAAGGCGCGGGCGTGTCCTCCTTGTCGCGGGCGGGGATGCCCTCAGTATCGCCACGGCGGCCGTCAATGCGCGGCGGCTCGTTTTTGGAAGCGGAGACGGCCTTCGAGGTGCCTACGGGAGCGAGGCCCTTCGGTGCGCGCTC
>JBJONJ010000133.1:0-4202 GCA_046051905.1 Verrucomicrobiota bacterium | reverse complement strand
GCCCGGTGCCACGATCCGCACCGCGCCCATCTATGAAACCGCTCCGGTGGACTGCGCTCCCGGCACGCAGGCTTTTTTAAACACGGCCATCGAGTTGGAGGCGGACATCTTGCCGCACGATCTCCACGCGAAGCTCAAGGCCATCGAGACCGCCCTCGGCCGTCCACCGCTGCATGAGCGGAACTCACCGCGCACGCTCGACCTCGACATCCTGCATGCTGGCCACCTCGTCATCGACGATGAAGCACTCACCATCCCGCATCCGCGACTGCACCAGCGCCGTTTCGTGCTCCAGCCGATGGTCGATTTGAGCCCCGATTTGCGGCTCCCCAACCAATCCAAGACCATCGCCGAGTTGCTCACAGCTATCGACGATGATCCCACCGCCGTGAAAGCCTTCATCGCGCCCCTTCCAAACCTCGCTGCGCTTCGCGAACGCAAGCAGCTCGGCCAAAAAGTCGCCGTTCTCACCGCCTACGACTATCCCACCGCCCGCCTGCTCGACGAGGCGGGCATCGATTTGATCCTGGTGGGTGATTCGCTTGGCATGGTCGTGCATGGTTTGCCCGACACGACCGGCGTCACGATGGACATGATGGTCATGCATACCGCCGCGGTGTGTCGCGCGGTCAAACGGGCGCCCGTCATTGCCGACCTTCCCTTCGCGAGCTACCGCACACCGCAGGAGGCGCTGGCCAACGCACGTCGTTTGATGGAGTGCGGAGCCGCCGCGGTGAAGCTCGAAGGCGGCGTGGCGCATCTTCCCGAAGTCAAAGCCATCATCGAGGCGGGCATCCCCTTCGTCGGTCATATCGGCATGCTGCCACAAAGCGTCAAAGAAGAGGGTGGCTACAAGAAGAAGGGCAAGACGGCCGATCAAATCGCCGCACTACTCGCCGATGCCAAGGCTCTCGATGAAGCCGGTGCCTGCGCCATGGTGCTCGAAAGCATCGTGCCAGAGGTCGCCAAGCAAATCAGCGACGCCGTGAAGGCCACCACCATCGGCATCGGAGCCGGCGGCGGCACGGATGGGCAGGTGCTCGTCACACCTGATCTCCTCGGTTCCTATCCTTGGTTCCGTCCGCCCTTTGCCAAAGCAAGGGCGGATTTGGCGGGCGAGACGCTGCGGGCTGTGCGTGAGTATTCGAGAGAGGTGCGCAGAGATGCTTGATCTCATGCAAGAGCAAAAAGCATCCGTCCAAAGAAGATGGCGGCGCACATGCCGATGAAGTCGGCGGTGAGGCCGGCGAGGAGGGCGTGGCGGAAGCGGCGGACGCCGACGCTGCCGAAATAGACGGTGAGGACGTAGAAGGTGGTCTCGGTGGAGCCGTAGAGGATGGCGGCGGTGAATTTGACCATCTCGCTGAGGTCGGGACGGGTGAGGATCTCATTGAGGATGCCTTGAGCACCGCTGCCGCTAAGTGGACGCATCAGGGCGAGCGAGAGCAGCTCGACGGGGAAACCGAGAAAATTCAGCACCGGAGCCAGCGCATACTCCAGCAGCAGGAAAGCGCCGGATTCTCGCAGAATGGCCAGCACGGCGAGCATGGCGACGAGGTAGGGCATGATGCGCACGGCCACCTGAAAGCCTTCTTTGGCTCCTTCGACGAATTCTTCATACACACGCACGCCACGAGCCCACGCAAGGCCGACAGCCGCGAGAAGGATGGCCGGGATGGCGAGACCCGAAGCGCCGTCCATGGCCCGACGCCACACCGGAGGCTCGGGCGGCACCGCGATGGCAGCCTGCTCGGCTTTTTTCTCGCTGAGGACTTTGGCGGCGGTGGCTTTGCGCTCGGCGGCTTTTTCCATCACCGTGGAAAGACCGCTCTGGCGCAGGAGATCGGCTCGCAGGCTCTTCGGGCCGAGTTCGAGCACGGCGATGCCGGCAAAGAGCAAGGCGAGGATGCCGAGGAAGAGCTTCGAGCGGCCGGACATGCCTGCGGCTTTCTCGACGGCCTTTTCGGCAGGCTGCTCGATCTCATCGGGAAGCTGCGGGGAGAAGCCCTGGTAGGCTTTCGCAGCGAGCACGGCACACACGGAGGCGCAGGCGGTGGCGAGGATGGTGGGAACGATGACGCGAAAGCTATTGCTGATGCCGGCGGCATTGAGGAAGTTCATCGCGGTCACGGGAATGAGCGTGAAGGCTCCCGTGTTGAGGGCGAGGAAGGTGATCATCGCGTTGCTGGCGCTCTGCTTGTTTGGATTGAGCTCCTGCAAATGCCCCATGGCTTTGAGGCCGAGCGGCGTGGCGTTGTTTGAGAGGCCGAGCATGTTGGCGGAGAGGTTCATCACCATCGCGCCCATCGCCGGATGATCGCGTGGCACATCGGGGAAGAGGCGGCGCAGCAGCGGAGCCAGGAAACGCACCACCGCATCGAGCACACCGGCCTTTTCCATGAGGCGCAGCACCCCGAGCCAAAACATCATCATGCCCGCCAGCGGCAGGGCGATGCCCATGACGGCTTTTTCGGCCGCTTTCGCCGCCGCGTCGATCACGCTGCCTTCCCCGGAAACATGACCGGTTAGGCCCGCGACGAGGATTCCGATGAAAAGAAGGGCAGCCCAGATGTGGTTCAGCATGGGCGCGGAGTCTGGCGGCGAATGCCCGTGCGGCAAACACTTCCATCCTCCGGACCCCTCAGGCATGGGGATTTGCCAAAACAGAGGCCGCCGCTATCGTTCCGGCTTTCCAACTCTCCACATGTCGCTCGAAGCCACCCTCACCAGCGCCGCCGCCGCGGGCAAAATCCTCGAATCCACGCATCAAAACATCCTCGCCCTGCTCGCGGCGAGCAGCGAGCCGGTTTACAAGGCCAGCATCGAGGAACTCGCCGCTGCGGAGCAGTGGGACGAGCTGAATGACCGCTTCTTCCAGGCGCTCAAATTTGGCACCGGCGGTCTACGTGGCCGCACGATCGGCAAAATCGTCACCAAGGCCGAGCGTGGCAATGCGCCAGCCGATCAGCGCCCCGATCATCCCTGCGTCGGCACGAACGCGATGAACTTTTATAATGTGGCCCGCGCTACCCGCGGCCTCGTGGCTTACATCAAAGCCTATCGCGAAAAAGCCGGCTTCGGCGGCAAGCCGACCGTCGTCTTCTCTCACGACACGCGTCACTTCTCGCCTGAGTTCGCGAAACGCTGCGCCCAGATCGCCATGGATCACGGCGCGGATGTTTATCTCTTCGACGGCTGCCGTGCCACGCCGGAGATGAGCTTCGCGGTGCGCCAGCTCCGCACCGATGCCGGGGTGATGCTCACCGCCTCACACAACCCGGCGCATGACAATGGTTACAAGGTCAATTTCAGCGACGGCGCAGGCATTGTGGAGCCCCATGCGAAGGGCATCATCACCGAAGTGAATGCCATCAAGGATGAAAGCTACACGCCCCTGCCGGAAGCGCAGCGTGGCAAGCTCACCATGCTCGGCGAGGACATGGATGCGCAGTATCTCGAGCGTGTGGAGACGATGATGCTCCAGCCGCAGCTCCTCCAGCAAGAAGCCGCGAAGAAGCTCAAAATCGTGTACACCGCCCTGCACGGCGCGGGTGGCGTTTTGGTGCCGGTGATCCTCAAAAAGCTTGGCTTCAACTTTTTCACCGTGCCCGAGCAGGACGTGCGTGATGGCCGCTTCCCCACCGTGAAGTCGCCGAACCCCGAAAACGCGCCCGCCTTGAAAATGGCCGTCGATTTGGCCGATAAGGAAGGCGCGGACATCGTCATCGGCACCGATCCAGACTGCGACCGCATGGGCGTGGGCGTTCGCGATGCCAGCGGCAAAATGCAGCTCCTCACCGGGAACCAAACCGGCTCGCTGATGGGCTGGTATCGCCTCAAGACGATGTTTGATCTCGGCATCCTCACCGAGTCGAACAAGAAGAACGCCGTCTTCCTCAAGACCTTCGTCACCAGCCCCATGCAGGACGCCATCGCGGCACGCTTTGGCGTGGCCTGCGTGAACACGCTCACCGGCTTCAAATGGATCAGCGCCAAGCTGAACAAATACGAAAACGCTCTGCCTGCGGACATCCGTGCCAAGTATCGCGACCTCAGCGCTACCGAATCACGCTCGCTGCGCCTTCAGCACGGCAAATTCCTCGTCTTCGGCGGTGAAGAAAGCTACGGCTACATGGGCGATGACTTCAGCCGCGACAAAGATGGCAACGGCGCCGTCGTCATGTTCGCCGAACTCGCCGCCT
>JBJONJ010000132.1:0-2874 GCA_046051905.1 Verrucomicrobiota bacterium | reverse complement strand
CGGCGCCGGGCACTCGAGCGATGCCGCCTGCATCCGTGTCGCCATAGCCGAGCAGCTTCGAATCGCTGTCCACCATCGTGAGACGCACGCCGGGGATGGCTTTGCCCGTTTCGAGCGAGGTCGCATAGACGAGCGACTCCTTGCCATTGCTCTTTTGCATCAGGCCGATGTCGGTGAACTGCACCAGCGTCTGCGTGACGACGCCTTTTTCCTTCAAGCCAGCGGCTGCGGTGCCTTCCATCTCGATGAAGAGCGGTCCCGCTGCCTGCCCCGCGAGAATCTCGCGCCAGTTGAGTTTGATGATCTCGCTGTGATCGAGCGGTTTATTGATGGGGAAGCTGCGATCAAAGATCTGCGTGCCCGGATACTGATCGATGGAAGTCGTCTTGTAGGCCTCCTTTTGCTTGTCATTGCCGTAGAAGGCCGTGCGGTAGGCACGATACATGTCGAGCGCCTTCAGCAGCTCGGGGCCGTTTAGCTTCTTCGCCCGCACGCGAACCTGCGAGACATTCGCCGCGCTGAATTCATAGCTCGCGGAGCCTTTTGCCATCTGACCTTGGATGAAGGTCGGCGCGGCCACATAAGGTGGATTGGGCACGAAGGTGTCTTCACCGACAAATTCACCGCTCAGCGGCATGCCATCGCCGGACACGAGTGTCGGCGAGACCTTTACTTTGTATTTTTTGTTCGCTTCAAAGGCACCGTTGAGTGTGAGAGTGCGTCCACCGATCTCCGCTTTGAGCTCCCCGGCAGGCGCAGGATCGATGGAAACGAGCGCGGCAATCTTTTTCGCGAACTCGGCGATCTGCTCGTCCTTCCACGGCTCATCCGAAGGCGGAAGAAGGTTCTTGTTCGTGTTGATTTCGAGGTAGTAGGGAGCGTCGAAAGGCGTGTGCGCCGAGATGGAACCCACGGCGAAAGCGCGAATCTCACCCAGATCGACCGAATCACCTTTGGCGAGCTGGTTGTGGCCCGAGGCATTCGAGAGCGACTCGGCGATGTCGAGTCGCCATTTGCCGACTGGAAGCAGTTGCGAGGGCTCGACCACGATGGCGCTGAGGCGCACGGCATCATCCGTGAGCGAGGGCTTTACCTTCGAAATCTGTTCTGCCCAGGTCTGCTGTGGCTCCGCGTTGCGCTGGGTGAAGTCTTTGCCTATCGCGTGGCGCACATTCGCCGCGAGGCCGTCAGGCATGGCCTCGGAGATGAATTTGATATGCTTCGCCGCGTCGGCCGCATTCACGTTGTCGTTGAACTCGAAGAGGAACTTCGGGCTGCGGTTCTGCGCGTAGTCGTCATACCACTTTGGATACTGGTCGCTGATCTGGAAACGGGCGCTGGTCACTGAATCGAGCGTGTCCGTCGAGAGCGGCTTGCCGGTGAGATCGGCGAGTCCCGCACGCAGTTTAAAGTCATAGCTCGCTGCGAATTTCGGCGACTGGGCGAGACGAAAATGGCCGCTGCGTGTGCTCGTCCATTCAAACGTGCCCTGCAATTCGGGCACCACGATCACTGGCGACTCGGTGTCCACCTTGCCGATCTTCTCTTTGGCCACCATCGGCGTCGGGAACACGATCTCGATGGTGGATTCGGGGGCGAGTTCCACAGGGTTGATGCTGATCGTGGCCTTCAGAGCCGCGGGAGCCTTGGTTTGGTTGGCGGAGGCACGGCCCTTGGCAGGAGCGGCGGAAAGTGACGTCGTGAACGTCGAGAAAGCCAGCATCATGGCCGGCAGCAGCGCGAGGCTGAAAGATGTTTTCATGGTGAGCGGAGACCGCCCGAAGAGTAGCACCGCCTTGATGGGGGCGAGTGGAATCTTGGTGAATTTGCTCATTGCCTGCCCGAAATCCGGCTCCGGCATGGGTGAGGAAATTGTTGTGCAAGCTCTCCTCAAAGGGGAAACGGCCGGCCAGCCTCCACCGCTGAACGCCATAAAGCGCCCGTGAGAAAGGGGCTTCACATGGCGTTCCCTTCCCTGCATGCGTCTCCTGCCCGCCTTCCTTCTCGCCTCTCACCTCTCACTCGCCCACGCCGTTGATTTCTCGCACGAGATCGTGCCGATCCTGCGGGAGCACTGCGCGGAATGCCATGCGGGGGACAAAAAGAAAGGCGGGTTCAGCTTCAATGACCGGAAAGCGTTGCTGGAAGGCAGCGAGAATGGCGAGGTGATCAAAAGCGGGCGCTTCATCGAGGTGATGCTTTCCACGGATAGCGATGAGCAGATGCCGCCGAAGGGCAAACGGGTGCCGTCGGAAAAGATCGCGCTGCTGAAGCAGTGGATCGCAGAGGGGACGAAGTGGGAAGAGGGATTTGCGTTCAAGAAACCGGCCTATGAGCCGCCGTTTTTACCGCGGAAGGTCGCGCTGCCGAACTCGGGAGCGGCGCATCCGATTGATCGTTTGCTGAAGAAGGATTTGCCCAAGGCCACTGATGCGGCGTTCCTGCGCCGGGCGCATCTCGATCTGATCGGCCTGCTGCCGACGGCGGAGGAGATGGCGGCGTTTGAGAAGAAGTCGGATCGCGTGAAGCTGGTCGAGTCGCTGCTCAAGCGTGACATGGACTACACGGAGCATTGGCTGACGTTTTGGAACGACCTGCTGCGCAATGACTACGGCGGCACGGGTTTTATCACTGGCGGGCGCAAGCAGATCAGCAACTGGCTCTACCGGGCGCTGATCGAGAACAAGCCCTTCGACCAGTTAGTGCGGGAGCTGATCGCGCCGCCGAATGATGAGAGTCGCGGCTTCATTGACGGTATCAAGTGGCGTGGCGATGTGAGCGCGGGGCAGACGGTGGAGATTCAGTTCGCGCAGAGCGTTTCGCAATCGTTCCTGGGCATCAACATGAAGTGCGCGTCCTGCCACGACAGCTTCA
>JBJONJ010000131.1:0-3625 GCA_046051905.1 Verrucomicrobiota bacterium | reverse complement strand
TCCAGGCCGCCGCCGCGCTCAAATCGAAGCCCCTCGACCTCAAATTCACCGCTGTGGACGGCCGCGAGGTCGATCTGAGCAAGATGCGCGGCAAAGTCGTGCTCATCGACTTCTGGGCCACTTGGTGCGGACCCTGCGTCGCGGAGCTCCCGAACGTGAAGAAAGCCTACAAAGACCTCAACCCGAAAGGCTTTGAGATCATCGGCATCTCCCTCGACTCCGACAAGGAGAAGCTCGAAGCCTTCGTGAAGAAGGAAGACATGGGCTGGCCGCAGTACTTCGACGGCAAAGGCTGGAAAAATGAAATTTCCTCCATGCACGGCATCAACTCGATCCCTGCGATGTGGCTCGTGAACAAAGAAGGCATGGTCGTGGACACCAACGCCCGCGCAGGCCTCGAAGAAAAAGTCGCGAACCTGCTCAAGTAAGCGCCCGTCGGATGGAGCGCGAGTGTGTTCCGCGAAGCGGGACCACTCGCACCGTTCAGCGTATAAACTCAAACGACGAATTCAGGCGGGGCAGAAATGCCCCGCCTATTTTTGTGCCTGCACCTTGAGAGCCTTCGACTGCACGTGTTGCAGCGCATCCTTGATGCTCGTGCCCACCAAACCGGCGAAACTCACGGCCGTGGCATCCGCCGGAATGTCGAAAGGCACCTCGATCATGCCTAAGCCGCTCGCCTTGACCTCGATGCGTTTCACGCGCGCGCCCTTGCCGTTCTTCAAAGTCACCTGCACTGGCTTTTCGCCCATTTCGGCCGGAAACGCGTGTTGGAGCTTCAAAACGGCCTTTTGACCTGCGATCACTTTTTCCGGCAAAACGAGTGAAATGAGCCCTGGAGCCGCATTCTCGGTTTTGGCCGCCGCATTGGCCTTCTGACGCTCCGCGCGGCTCATTTCCTTCGCTGTGAGGCCCTTGATGTACTCGTCACGGAAAGCCGCGTCGTCGCGTTTGCGGAAGACTTCGAGCAGCGGGTCCTTCGTGCGCACCATCCAATCTTCCAGAGCCTTCTCCAGCTCCGCCACGCGCTCCGCGTGCTCGGGTTTGGCGATCAAATTGGTGAGCGCGTCCGGATCATAGCGCACTTCATACGCCTCCTCCGGCACACGGTGGTCAAAGAGGTCGATGCGCGCGGCGATTTGCTCGTTGTTCTTCGCCAGCACGCGCATCTGGCGGCAGGTGCTCGTGCCCGCCGTCGCGCCGCTCATCACACGCGTGCCGTTGGACCATGGGCTGAAGATGTACAGCCAGTCCTTCGTCTGCACCGCGCGCATCGGCGTGTTTTGCCCACCGGCGTTCTCGTTGTGCTCCTTGAAGATCATCGTGCGCTCCGGCTGCGCGCCGCCTTTGAGCACCTCCGCAAAGGATTTGCCATCAAACCCGCCCGGTGAGGCGATCCCGAGCATGTCGAGGATCGTCGGCAGCAGATCGACCGTGGAAATCAGGTGCGCCTCATCCACTGCGCCGTCTTTCGTCACGCCTGGCCAGCGAATCATGAGCGGCGTGCGGCTGCTGTGATGGTAGAGCTGCGTTTTCGCAAACGGCAGCGGCATGCCGTGATCAGAGAGGAAGATGATGATCGTGTTTTCATCCTCACCGCTGGCTTTCAGCGCCGCGAGGATCTCTCCGACGCAGTCATCCGCGCGGCGCACGCTGCTGTAGTAATGCGCCAGTTCTTTGCGCACCGCCGGATCGTCCGGCAGGAAGCCCGGCACCGGAATTTCCTCCGGCGTGAAGACTTTGCTCGGCACATTGTCATCCGGCACCGTCTGCCCCCTGTTTCCCTCGGCGTAGAAAGGCTTGTGCGGATCCGCGACGTTCAGCAGCAGGCAAAACGGCTTCCCAGCAGCCTTTGCGGCGTCCATGCCGCGCTTCGCCGCGCGACCCCACGACGCGGCGTTCTTCACATCGTCCTTCTTTTCCTCCCGCAGGTCCACATCCCACGGAAAAGGCGAGTAGGGCGTGCTGTGATCCACCTTGTGCCGGATGCCGGTGAACCAACCCGCTTCCTTCACGAGATCGCCGAGCACGGGATAGGTCTTCGCCGCCTTCGGGATCGCGCGGAAGCCCTCGATGCCGTTGTTGTGCGGATACTTGCCGCTCCACATCACGTTGCGTGACGGCATGCAGTTCCCCACGACGACATGCGCATGATTGAAGCGCAAAGACCGCGCCGCGAGCCGGTCCATGTGCGGCGTGGTGTCCTTCAGCTTGCAACCAAACGCACCCACCGAGTCACAACTCATGTCATCGGTGGTGATGATGAGCAGATTCGGCTTCGCCGAAGCGGAGAACAGCGGGCAGAGAGCCAGGAGAAAAAGTAGAAGGCGGCGCATGATGGTTTATCGAGTTGGATTGGTGAATTCTTCGCGCGTCAGCTTGCCATCGTTGTTCTTGTCGAAGGTTTGGAAGCGTTTTGGCACGTCGTCCTTCTTCGCGAGGCCGTTGGTGTATTCTTCGAGGGTGAGGATGCCGTCGGTGTTTTTGTCCCAGCGGGTGAAGGCGGCGGCGCGGTCCACCGTCGGTGCTTTTTTCGTCGCGGGTGCCGGTTTGGCAGGCGGTTCGCGTCCACCGGCTTGTTTGAAGGGCGTGGGCAGTGTCTGGCGCCACGCGTCGAGCTTCGCTTTGAGCGCGGTGACGAGTTCTGGATTCTGCGAGGCGATGTCGTGCTGCTGCGCGCGATCCTTGATGACGTTGAAGAGCTCCACGCGAGTGAAGTCGGCGTTGTGGATGAGAATGTGATCGCCATCGCGAACGGAGTGCGTGGGCCAGTCGGCCTCGTGAGCATGCGGGCCGCGCCATTCCCAGAACACGGGTGCCTCGCGCTTGAAGGACTCGCCTTTGAGCGCGGCGAGCACGTTGATGCCGTCGCTTTGATAACCCTCAGGCGCTTTCAAATCGAGCGCGGCGAGGATCGTCGGCATCACATCGACTCCGGCAAGCACGCTGGTCTTGTCCACGCGGCCTGCGGGCACCACGCCGGGCCAGCGCACGATGAAGGGCACGTTCACACCGCCGAGATAGAGGCTGCGTTTGCGGCCACGCAGCCCGCCCGTGGTGCCGACGCTGTAATAGAGCTTCTGGTCCGGCTTCTCCATGCTGTTCTCCGGTCCGTTGTCGCTGGAGAAGAAGATGAGCGTGTTGTCGGCGATTTTGAGTTCATCGAGCAACGCGAGCACGCGGCCGATTTGTTTGTCGGCACGCGTGACGGCGGAGTAGTAAGTGCGCTGTGGCTCGGCGGTGTCCGGGTATTCTTTTTTGTCCTCGTCGGATGCGGCGACGAGGTGGTGCGTCTCATGCAGCCAGAGATTCAGGTAGAAGGGCTTGTCTTTGACGCTGCGGATGAAACGCAGCGCATTCTCAGTGGCGGCGGTGGATTGGTAGATCGGTCCGTCTTTGGCAGGCACATCGGCGAGGCTCGTGCCTTCAAAGACATCGCGACCAGGCCCCACCCACACCGCCGCATCATCGTAGCCGTATTCGGCAGGCAGCGGCGCATTCAATTCTTTGCCCTGGCCGCTGAGATGCCATTTGCCGTAGTGCGCGGTGGCGTAGCCGGCTTCTTTGAGCACGCGCGGCAGCAGCGGTGCCTTCGGATCAAGCCAATCGGGCATGCCGCGCGCGA
>JBJONJ010000130.1:0-2670 GCA_046051905.1 Verrucomicrobiota bacterium | reverse complement strand
CCGAAGTGCCGGCTGATTCGCCGGCCGAGGTGCTCGATCAGTCCTGGCAGTGCTTTGCGATGACCTTTGATCATGAAAAAGACGAACTCACCGGCTGGCTCAACGGCGTCTCCGGTGATCGCTGGCTCGACAACCCAAAGAACGACAGGCTCATCTCCTCCGCCTACAACGCCTACATGCAGGGCCACTACGCGAAGCTGCCGGGCAAACAAGACGGCGAGGACGAGACCTTTCCGAAGGATCAATACTACAATCCGCCCGAAGCCGAGCCACTGAACGTGAAAGTGCTCCGCGAATCCGCCGACGAACGCGTCGAGCTGCGCGAGCATCGCTTCACGAAGATCGAAGTCACTCTGCGCGGCGGCAAAGAGGTCTCTCGTGACCTCGCGGCCCTGCGCCTGAACCCCTGGTGGTATCCGCACGACCTCTATTCACCGAAAGACGCGCTAAGCGGCGGTCCCTTCACTATCGGTCGCGTCATCCATAGCTCTCGCGGCGTCGGCTTCACCGGCTGGATCGGTGGCGTGGCGGTGTTTGATCGGGCGCTGAGTGTTGAGGAGTTGGGAAAGCTGGCGGAGACACGGAGTGCGCCATGAATAAAGTGGCTGCGGCTTCAGCCGCAATCCCCACCATCAACGATGAAACAACTCACCCCTGATGCCGCATCCGAAACTGCTTCGGCGTTAGGCCGATGCGTTTGCGGAAGTGTTGGGTGAAGGCGCTTTGGTCGCAGAACGCGTGGGCTTGGGCGATGTCGATGACTTTGTCAGTGGTTTGGATGAGGGCTTCGGCGGCGGACTCGATGCGGATGCGGAGCATGAGTTCATAGGGCGTGACACCGAGGGCTTGGTGGATCTTGCGATACAGGGTGCGCTCGGAGAGGCCGCATTCGCGGGCGAGTTCGGCGGTGCTGAGGATGCGGCGGGTGTTCTTCTGGATGTGGCTGACGATGAGGGTGACTTCGCTGCTGGGTTGATGACGGCTGCGACCTTCGTCGCGGCGGGTGAGGCCCATGAGGCCGATGATTTTGCCGTTCTTGCCTCGCAATGGGACCTTGGTGGTGAGAAACCAAGTGAGTGTGCGCTGCTCGTCATACCAAACTTCGAGGCGATTGATCAATGGTTTGCCCGTGCGGAAGACGAGTGCGTCATCGGCTCGGTAAGCCTTGGCGGCTTGCTCGGGATAGAAGTCTTCATCCAGTCGGCCAATGACGTCGGCTTCACCTTCGAGGCCCAGTCGGGTCCACATCGGCTCGCTGGCCGCGATGAGGCGGCTCTCACGATCCTTCACAAAGAAGAACACGTTGGGCTGCTGATCAAACATGAGCCGGAATGCCTGCGGATCGGTCATGCTGGCAAAAAAGGCGCTCTGGAGGGATTTGGGAGACATGGCAGGATGATCACAACTTTTGGCAGATCTAGGCCGTGTCTTTCCGAATGGAAAGGCGTTTTATAAACTGTATGAAAATCCTCCAGGTCTTCTCCTTCTTCACTCTTTACCTTCTCGCCTGCACGGTGGTCTCGGCCCACAATACGGTGCTCACGCTGCGTCAGGACGACGCGACGAACACGATCTCGGTCTATCGCGAGAACGGCAAGGAGGCAATCCTCACGCAGAATGCGCGGCCGGATTTCCGGCCTTACCTTCATCCGATAGTGGCACCGGATGGAAAGGGCTTGCTGACGGAGTATAGCCCTGGGCATCACAAGCATCAGACGGGGCTCTATTGGGGGCTGAAGCAGGTGAATGGGCGCGACTATTTTCACAATCCAGGCGCGGGCTTCTGGCGCAAGGTGTCGAGCACGGTGCTCGTGCCGAAAGGCGAGCTGGTGAAGTGGACGACGGTTTATCAACTGCTCGATGCCGAGGGCAAGCCGGTGATGAACGAGACGCAAGTGTGGACGATGCGCGATAACGATGGTCGTTACTTCCTGGAGCTTGAATGGAAGGGCGAAGGGCTCGTGGACTTGACCATGGCGAAGCAGCCTTACGGCGGACTCTTTCTGCGCATGCCGTGGAAGCCTGGCATGGAAGGCGGCGTGATGAACAGCGTGCGTCAGGGCAACGGGCGTGCCGAAGGTCAGCGCTCGATCTGGGTGGATGTCGGACTGAAACTGGATGGTCGCGAGGACCAGGCGCACATCGCGATTTTTGATCATCCGAAGAACGCGGGTTACCCGCAGCATTGGCGTGTGGATGGGCAGATGGGCGTGGGGCCATGTCGCGCGATTACGGGCGATTGGAAGATTGCCAAGGGCAAGTCCGAGACGGTGCGGCATCAGTTCTTTGTCTATACGGGCAAGCTCAATGATGTGGCCGTCACAGAGGCGTGGAAGGCCTACACAGGTCAGGGTTCGGATGCAGTGATGTGGGGCATCGCGAAAGCGGCAGGCAAAGAGGCGGCCTTTCTTACCGGCGAACAAGCGGTGGCGAAGATGACGGTGCCTGAGGGTTTCGAGGCGAAGCTCGCTGCGGTGGAGCCGATGATCACACAGCCGATGGCGTTTTGCTGGGATGATCGCGGGCGGCTTTGGGTCGCGGAGAATCGCGACTATGAAACACGTAGCGCGGGCTTCTCTGCCGATGGCAACAGCCGCATCCTGATCCTCGAAGACACGAATGGCGACGGGAAGTTCGATACGCGAAAAGTCTTCCTCGAAGGCATTCCGT
>JBJONJ010000129.1:0-2787 GCA_046051905.1 Verrucomicrobiota bacterium | reverse complement strand
CGACCCGGTTGTCCCAAAACATCGGCGCTTTCGCCGGATCATGCGGCTGATCCAGGCGCAAGCCGTTGAAGGCCGCGTTCAGGATGGAAGGCGTGTTTCGCGTCAGCGTCGCAGCCTCCATCGTTTCGAGCGGCTTTCGCTCCGGCCCGAAACCCGTGGCATGCACGCCGAGCGGTGTGGCTCGACCATCCGCCCACCCAAAACGCGGATGGTGGCAGGTCGCACAGGCCACCTCCCGCGTGGCGGAGAGGATCGGATCAAAAAACAGCAGCCGACCGAGCTTCACCTTCTCCGGCGTGTCCTGCGGCAAAGCCGCCGACCTCGGCAAAGCGGCCAAACGCGTATCCGGCAAGCTCTCCCCCGCCACCACGCCCGTGGCAGCCAAGGAGAAAACGAGCACGCAGATTCGCATGCGGCTTAATACAGCTCCACCGGCGACCTCTTGCCGTCTTCGACGCTGAGGTTTTTCGCGGCTTCCTCGCCGAGGGTATCCACGCGGAGTTGCCAGATGTCGCGATTGATGGCGGCGAAGCGGTCGAGGTCGAACTTGTCGGGAGCCACGAGGCGCTTTTTGGTCTTCTCGATGCGGACGAGGGCGTCGTGAAGCGCAGGTTCTTCGACACCTTCGAGATGCTGGCGGGCGAGTTCCACCATTTCGACGCGGTGGCAGATCATGACGAGGTCATTGCCTGCGCGAACGGCTTCTTGGATGGCCTGCTCGAAGGTCACCTCATTCAAAATCGCGCCCATGTCGAGGTCGTCGGTCATGGCAAGACCGTCGAAGGCATATTGATGACGGAGAAGCTTCGTCACGATGTTATGAGAAAGGCTCGCGGGCCAGCGACCGCGGTCGGGATCGTAGGCGGTGTAGTTGCTGTGGCAGGTCATCACGCTGTCGAGCTCCGGCAGCAGCGCGGAGTAGGGTAGCAGTTCACTCTTCTCCATCTCCTCGCGGCTTTTGGTGATGACCGGCAGGAATTCATGCGGATCACACTCGGCGGGTCCATAACCGGGGAAGTGCTTGCCGCAGCTCAGGATGCCTTCTTTGCGCAGGGCGCGGTTGAAGAGACCGGCGTTCGTGATGACCTGCTGCGGATCTTTCCCGTAGGTTCGGCCCTTCAACGAGTTGTCCGCCGCGTCGTCGTAGCTGATGTCGAGCACGGGGCAGAGGTCGAGGTTGAAGCCGAACTGCCGCAAAACTTGCCCGGTGAGCTTGCCGTGGCGTTTGATGAGCTCGGGATCGCCTTTGTCGCGAAGCGCTTGCGCATTCGGCGGCTCCTCGCCGATCAAACGCAGCCTCGAAACGCGTCCCCCTTCCTGGTCGATGGTGATGAAAGGCTCGATGTCCGAGAGGTCGCGCAGGTCGTCGATGAGTTTGCGGAGTTGCGCCGGACTTTGGATGTTCCGGCCGAACAAAATGAAGCCGCCGGGCTGGAGTTTTTTGAGGCGGGCGGCGGTTTCGGAGTCGAGTTCGGCGCCGGGGACGCCCATGAGAAGGAGCTGGCCGAGGAGGTGGGAGGAGGGCATGGCGGGTGGTTGGTGAGGAGCTTTGAGGAATTTTGGAGCCTATTTGGCTCAATTTGAAAGACTGTTCAGATGCCTAGTGATCGGGTGAAATGCTGGTTTTTCCGGCCGGAGGGGTGTCAAGGCTCGTTTTGCTAAAAGATTGATAAAAAGCGAGGCGTTGAGGCTCTCAAACTTGCGACTCATGGCTTCTTTTTGGAAAACAAGGCCGCAACGGTTGACGGCGGGGGCAAAAGTTTTTAATCTCCCGGCGTCCCTGAGGGCAACCTCGAGACCACGTTTGCAGCTCTCCTCAGCTCCGCATTTCGTGCCGCGTATCCTCAATAGTTGTTGGTTGCTGGATCGCAACGGAACCCTCCGGTGGAAACACCGGAGGGTTCTTTGTTTCAAGAACAGATGCTCACGAGGCCCAATGCAAAGCTCGATGTGCATGACTCTGTGAACAGATTGTGAGTTGGTTGTGGATGACTCGCTCAACTCTCGCCGAGTTGCTTCGCCCATTCGATGGCTCGCAGCATGCCGGTGGCCTTGTTCACCGTCTCGCGATACTCATAGGCCGGATCGGAATCAGCGACGACACCCGCGCCGGCCTGGACGTAGGCTTTGCCATCCTTCACCACGCAGGTGCGCAGCGCGATGCAGCTATCGAGATTCCCGTCGAAGCCGAAATAGCCGACCGCGCCGGCGTAAGCGCAGCGCTTGCTCTTCTCGCACTCGTTGATGATTTCCATGGCGCGGACCTTCGGTGAGCCGCTCACCGTTCCGGCGGGGAAAGTGGCGCGCATCACATCATAGGCGGATTTGTCCGGGCGGAGTCGGCCATCGACATTCGAGACGATGTGCATGACGTGCGAGTAGCGCTCGATGACCATCAGATCGCTCACGCGAACGCTGCCATACTCGGCCACGCGGCCGACGTCATTGCGGGCGAGATCGACGAGCATGATGTGCTCAGCGCGTTCTTTCGGGTCGTAGAGAAGCTCATCGGCCAGCGCATCATCCTCGGCCTGCGTTTTGCCCCTCCATCGCGTGCCGGCGATGGGGCGGATGTCGATTCGGCCGTCCATGCACTTCACATGCACCTCCGGCGAGCTGCCGACGAGCGCAAAGCCCTGCGGGAAGTCCATGCAGAACATGTAGGGGCTGGGATTCACATGCCGCAGTGCACGGAAAAGATCGATCGTGCTGCCGCTGTAAGCCGTCTCGAAGCGCTGCGAGGGCACGCCTTGGAAAATGTCGCCCGCGGCGATGTATTCCTTCATT
>JBJONJ010000128.1:0-10798 GCA_046051905.1 Verrucomicrobiota bacterium | reverse complement strand
CGGCAGTGGATGGCAGCCAGAACGAGACGAGAAGGGCAAGGAAGCCCAGTTTAGTCAGTGTTTTCATGGTGTGTTTGTTGTGGGTTTGGTTTTCCGTTCGATCCAGTCGTAGAGCACAGGCACGACGAGCAGGGTGAGGAAAGTGGAGGTGATAATGCCGCCGATGACGACGGTGGCGATGGGGCGCTGGACTTCGGCCCCCGCGCCGGTGGCGATGGCCATGGGGACGAAGCCGAGGCTGGCGACGAGCGCGGTCATGAGCTTGGGCCGCAGACGAGTGAGGGTGCCTTCGACGACGGCCTCGCGCACGTCGCGGCCTTCGGCGCGGAGTTGGTTGATGTAGCTGATGAGCATGATGCCGTTCAGCACGGCGATGCCGCTCAAAGCGATGAAGCCGACAGCGGCGCTGATGGTGAAGGGCATGCCCCGCAGATGCAGGGCGAAGATGCCGCCGGTGACGGCAAGCGGCACACACATGAAGATGAGCGTGGCCTGCCGGAAGGAGCCGAAGCTGAGGAAAATGAGCACGAAGATCAAGGCGAGCGCGAGGGGCACGACGATCATGAGGCGGGCTTTGGCTTCTTGCAGATTTTTGAACTGGCCGCCGAACTCGAAGTAGTAGCCGTCAGGGAACTTGACCTTCTCATGGATGGCCTGGGTGGCTTCCTGCACGAAGCCTTCGGTGTCGCGGCCACGGACGTTGATGAGGATGCTGACGCGACGCTGCGCATCTTCGCGGGCGATCTGCACGGGCTGGGGGACGAGGACGATCTTGGCGACTTGGCCGAGGGCGAGCATGCCGCCGTCTTCGGTGCGGAGGGCGAGGCGTTTGATGCCTTCGAGGTCGCTGCGGCGGTCTTCACCGAGACGGACGACGATGGGGCTGCGTTTGTTGCCTTCAATGACGAGGCCGACTTCGGTTCCAGCGAGCGCGGTCTCGATGAGGCGGTTCAACTCGTCGGCGTGGACGTTGAACTTGCGCATGGCCTCGCGGTCGGGCTGGATTTCGATCATGGGATTTTTGCCGATGTTGTCGAACTCGGTCTCGCCGCCGCCGGGGATGCCGCTGATGACGGTGCGGACTTCTCCGGCGAGGCGTTCGAGTTCGTCGTAGCTGTCGCCAAAGATTTTGCAGACGAGGTCGGCGCGTGCTCCGGCCATGATTTCATTGAAGCGCATCTGGATAGGCTGGGTGACGAGGATGTTCTGGCCGGGGACTTGATCGAGCAGGGCTTTCCGCATGAGTTCGCCGAGGTGCTCTTTGCTGATGGGCTTGCCGTCTTCTTTGCGCCACTCGTCACGCGACTTGAGCATGAGGTAGGTGTCGGCGACGTTTGGCCCCATGGGATCGGTGGCGACTTCAGCGGTGCCAATGCGGGAGAAGATTTCCTTCACCTCGGGGAAGTCGCGGCGGATGACGGCCTCGCTCTGCTTTTGCAACTCAAGCGAGGAGGACAAACCGGCGCTGCTGCTGCGGATGAACTGGAAAGAAAAGTCGCCTTCGTCGAGCTGTGGGATGAACTCGGAGCCGAGGCGTGTGAAGACCCAGAGCGAGGAGCCAAACATCACGAGCATGGGCAGGACGATCAGCGGCTTGAACCGCAGACCGAAGCGCAGCAGCGGTGTGTAGAGACGTTTGGTGAAGGTGACGATCCAGTTGTCTTTCTCCTGAATCTTCCCGCCGAGCAGGAATGAGCACAAAACGGGCATGAGGGTGACGGCGAGCACGAGCGAACCACCGAGCGCGAGCATGACGACAAGGGCCATGGGCTTGAACATCTTCCCCTCGATGCCTTGCAGCGCGAGTATGGGCACATAGACGACGGTGATGATGAGCACGCCGAAGAACATGGGGTTGGCGACTTCCTTGGCGGACTTGAGCACTTCGTCGGTGCGCTCGCGGAGGGTGAGGGTGCGGCCCAGCGCGTGCTGACGCTCGCCGAGATGGCGCACGATGTTTTCCACCATGACGACTGCGCCATCAATGATGAGGCCGAAGTCGATGGCTCCGAGGCTCATCAAGTTTCCGCTGATGTGATAGCGCACCATGCCGGTCATGGCAAAGAGCATGGAAAGTGGGATGACGAGCGCGACGATGAAGGCGGCGCGGAAGTTTCCCAGCAGCGCAAAGAGCACGACGACGACGAGCAACGCGCCCTCGGCCAAGTTCTTCTCCACCGTGGCGATGGTGCGGCTGACGAGATCACTGCGATCATACAAAGCGCGGATGACGACGCCGTGCGGGAGCTTGGGCTGGATCTCGGCGAGCTTTGCCCGCACGGCCTGGGCGACGAGGCGGGAGTTTTCACCGGCGAGCATGATGGTGGCCCCAATGAGGGCTTCCTGGCCATCATCGGTGGAGGCTCCAGTGCGGAAGGCGCTGCCGATGCTGACGGTGGCGACTTCGCTGAGCAGGATGGGCTTCACACCGCCTGCGAACTTGAGCGGGATGCTGAGGATTTGCTCGATGTCATTCACGCGGCTGGTGGCGCGGATGATGAGCTGCTCGCCGCCGATCTCGACGTAACCGCCGCCTGCGTTGCGGGTGTTTTGCTCCACGATCTCGGCCAGCATGTCGAGCGACATGCCACGCGCGGCAAGGCGTGCGGGATCAGGCTGAATGACGATCTGCCGCTGATAACCGCCGCTGGTATTGACCTCCGCGACACCGGGCGTGCCACGCAGCAGGGGTTTCACTTGGTATTCCTGGATTTGCGCGAGGGCCATGAGCTGGGCCTCGCGGGTGGCGGGCTTGTTGGTGGCTTCGGCGCTGTAGTCGAGGCCATAATAAAAGATTTCACCGAGGCCGGTGGCGACGGGGGCGAGCTTTGGCGTGAGGCCGGGCGGCAGTTCATCGAGCACGGTTTGCAGGCGCTCGGTGACGAGCTGGCGGGTGCGGTAGATGTCCACATCGTCCTGAAAGATCATCGTGACCTGTGAGAGGCCGAACTTGGACAAGGAACGCAGCTCCACCATCTGCGGCAGCCCCGCCATCTGGCTCTCGATGGGGAAGGAGACGAGCTTTTCGACTTCCTCCGGCGCGAGCGCAGGCACGGCGGTGTTGATCTGCACCTGCGGGTTCGTGATGTCCGGCACGGCATCAATGGGCAGATGAATGGCCGACCACGAGCCGATGCCGATGAGGATGAACGTGGCAAGCAGCACAGCGGCCCGCTGCCGCATGGCGAAGGTGATGAGATGAGAGAGCATGGCCGGGTTTTAGTGACCGCAGGTGCAGGCTTTGCCGCCGCGCAGGACTTGGAGCTCGGCCAGCCAGAGGGACATGACAGGCGTGGTGACGATCTCGTCGCCCGTGTAGAGGCCGTCGGTGATCTCGACATGATCGCCGCTGCGTGCGCCGACTTTGACGGGTGTGCGGAGAAAGAACTCGTCGTTCTTGGCATAGACGAAAGTGCCCTCGGCAGTGGTGAGCAGCGCGGCCTGTGGAATGGCGGTCACGGCATCGCCCGCCGGGAAGCGGAAGGTGGCGGTGATGGCGCTGCCTGCCTCAATGGGGGCGACGGTTTGCACGGTGACTTCAAAGTCGCCGAGCGTGGCATAGGCTGCTTTTTCAATGCGGAGCACGCTGCCTTTCGCAGTGCCAAGCTCGACCTCCATGCCGGGCTGCACCCGCGCGGCTTGATCGGCGGTGAGCCATCCGCTGGCCTCGCTGCCGTGCTGCATGGCCTGCAAGCTGAGAGTGAAGGCGGGGGCGATCTTTTCCTCCTGCACCTCGGCGGTTTGCAGACGGATGGACTGCGCCATGAGCGCGGTGAGGGCCACGCCTTTGCCTTCCTTGAACTGTGCGCCGTTCTCCGGTGCGGTGGCGTGTTCGGTGGAAGGACTGGCGGCGGATTCGCTGCAACTGGTGAGCGCTGCGGCGGTGACGATGAGAGACAGGATGAGCAAGAGTTTCATGATGGGGTGAAGTTAGTTTTTGGTGGTGATGAGGATGCCGGGTGCGCCAGTGAGTTCTTCAAGTGTGAGCGCGGCCTCCAGCGCCTCGGTCTGCGTGCTGTGGATGGCCTCGACGGCTTCGAGATACTTGTCCTGTAGCTCGACAAAGGTGCTCATGGGCACGGCACCGAGTCTGAAATGGCGGTCGGCAAGCGCGGCGGCCTCGCTGAACTTCGTGACGGCATCGCCCTTCCACACGGCGAGCCGTGACTGCTGCGTCTGGTAGATGAGCATGCTCTCCGTGACCTGCCGCTCCACCTCGCGCTGCGCGGCGGCGAGCGTGGCCTGCGCCTGTATCTGCCGTGCCTCGGCATTGGTGACCTCTGCTTTGCCATTCTTCCAAAACGGCAGCGGGAAGGAGATGCCGATGCCTGCCACGGTCTGGTCATCGAGCGTGCGGGTGTTTTGCACTTCGACGAAGGGGCCGATGGTGAAGGCGGGGTAGCGCTCGTTCTTCGCCAGCTCGACCTTGAAGCCCTGCTGCTCCAGCTCGGCACGGCGCAGGCGCAACTCGTAGTGGTTCTTCATCGCGGAGCCGAGGAGGGAGAGCAGCGCAGGCGCGGGCCGTGCATCCAGCGGGCCGCGCTTCACGATGAGCGGCGCATCGGCGCGGCGGCCCATGAGCTGGTTCAGCTCCAGCAGCGCCTTTTGCACCTCCACGCCTGCCTTTGATGCCCGCGACTCCGCCACGAGCGCCGCCGCCTCGATGGTGGCGATTTCCAACTGCGGCGCAATGCCCGCTGGCTCGCGCTGCACCATGACCTCACGCAGCGAGGCATAACGTGCGGCGACTTCATTTGCGGCACTAGCGAGATCTTGCTGCGCGGACAGCGTGAATGCCAGCACGCGGACACGGGCCGCGAGATGAAAGCGAAACCGCTCCAGCCCCAGCTCCGCCATGGCGATGTCGCGGTTCGCGATGGCCTTGCGCAAACCCAAGCGCCCAGGCCACTCGATGGGCTGTGCCAGCGCGGCAGAGAAGGCAAGGCCGTTCGAGCGGCTGTCGGCGTTGCGAATGCTGTTGTTGCCGACTTGCAGGCTTAGTTCGGGGTTCGACTGCCTGCCCGCCGTGCTGCGAGTCGCCTTCGCTGCGGCGACCTCCGCCTCATAGAAGCGAATTTCAGGATTCCCGGCGAGCGTGCGGCCCACGAGACTGGAAATGGAAGACGGCTCCGGTTTGGAATCCGCCGCGAGAAGCTGCGGCACAGCGGCCAGCAAGAGAGATAAAAGGATGAATGAGCGCATGATGAGATGGGTTTGGAGTTTCGACGGAGGCACGGCAAAGCCACGATGCCGCTCTGCGAGCGGTCGCGGTGGGAAGCTCCTGCGTGGATGTCACCGCCAACATGGGCGGACCAACGCACGGAACTTTAAGCCTGGATCGAAGGCGCACGCACGGGCAGTGCCGTGCGTTGCGTGAAATGCCACGTTGCTCGCAACTCCGGCGGCGCGGTGGTCATCGGCAGCCCGGAAGACTCCGTGGCGGTGGCGAGTTCGTCTTGAAGACGGATCATCGCCTGAATCAACTCCGCCAGCTCCACCATCTGCATCTCCGGCATCGTGACCGGCGCCGGAACCTGACTGTGGGAAATCGTATCGCTCGGGCAGGAGACGGGAGCGTCATGGTCGTCACCCTCATGTGGCCCATGCTCCGCACACGAGCAGCAGGCCTGACCCGCGCTCGTATCCGGCCTATTCGTATCCGCCCCATAACAGCACATCGAAGCCGGAACCATCAAGGCCAGCAGCAGAAGTGCGAGGATTTGCCAGAAGCGTTTCATTGGAGAAGAGGCGGCAAGACTCGCCGACAACATGAGATGGTCAAGGTGGGACTTTATTCCGAACGGCGTAGGCTACAGGGCAGGCATAAAATTGAAGTAGGCGATGAAGTTCATTACGAAGGCCAACAAGTGGCGTTGTTGCCGACGAAAACGATCATCAAGACTCAAACGGAAGAGAGCATGATGTAAGGCTGATACGATGAAAAGCCCCGCCCGGTTTGACTCCGGGCGGGGTTGTTTTGTCATGCGAAGAGATGGTCGCCTGCGGTTTCGGTTCCCGCTCAGTATTCCGAAGGGAGAAGCACCGTGGTGACGGAACGATCCCATTCCGTGATGATCCAGAACTTCACTCGGGAGGTGGAGCGGTAGGCTGAGAAAAGCCTGCTGCCTTCCTCCAAGGCGCGATTGTTCTCGACGATGTCCTCCTGCGTAAGTTCGCCCCAGTCGGCCATCGCATGACGGGCGAGGGCGGATGAGATGTCCGTAGCAGACACCTCGGCGAGAACACCGGGGGTGGCAAAGAGCTGGCCCAGTGAAAACCGGGCGGCCTGCGGGTAGAGAATGAACATGGTGATGGTCTTCAGTCATGGGTTCTCAGTCCAGCAGAGCGTGAAGCTCGTTCTCGGTCAGGTGATCAGGCTGTGCTCCTTCTTGAGGAAGGGGCACGACCCGGACAAACAACCGCTTCGCCAGCTTTACGAGGGCCTTTTCACGGCCCATGCGTCCAGCTTCGTCCTCATCGAACATCAGGATGATGCCCGCCCTGCCTTCAGAAGCCTCCACGAGGGCGGCTTCCTGCGCCACGGAGAGAGAACTCCCCATGATGGAAACAGCCCGGTGAAAACCAAGCTGCCAGAGCTTGATGACATCAAAGAAGCCTTCCACGACGATCAACGGCAGCCCCTTTTCCTCCTTGGAAGCGCGGTCGAGATTGAAAACCTCGGTGCTTTTTCGGAAGCCGTTCGGCAGCTTGTATTTCGGTCGATCCTCGGGCGGTTGCCCAGGCCAGCGTCCGGCGTATCCCACGAGTTCGCCATCCTTGTTATGAATCGGGATGACGATGCGCCCGGACATGGTGCCCTTGGCGCAAAAACCGAGACCAAACTCCGCCACCGTTGCCGGGGTGAGCCCTCTCTCAGTCAGATACGCGTGATCCGTTTTCAGGTTCTCCAGCTTGAAGCTGAGAGGTGGATTGTCGCCAGGTTCCTCCGCTGGCTCAGGTGTCTCCACAATCCGTGAGGGTTGTGTGCTGTTTCCATGAGCGGGTGGTGAACCAGACCATGGACGAGTGTTTGATGCTGCCGAGCTTTGCTGCTGACGCGGCGGAGGTGTGTCCGATTTGCCAGCGAGTCCGAGGTTGAACCACTGATCCAGCTTCAACGCGGCCTCGTGTGCATCGCAATTCTCCATCTTTGCGACGAAGTCGAGATGATTGCCTCCGCATTTGCATGTGGAGAGATGACAGAACCAGCAGTTCTTCGAGAGCGTCACCTTGAAGGTGTCTTTCCCGGAGGCTTCTGGGTGAATAGGACAAGGGCCGTCGAGGCCGTCGCCGTTGCGAGTGCTTTTCATTCCGGCGGTGAAGCCGTAATGCTCAAGCACCTGTTGAAACGACACAGCGGCTTTGACCGCCGCGAAGTCGATGAAGGGTTTTGCCATAAGATAATGAACTGTGCGTTGGTGTTTGTGGGACGTTTGCAGAATGCAAACACCTCCGCAGTTCATGGTATCAGGCAGTCTAAATTGGCGGGAGTTGACTGCCGCCAGAGTGTGTGACGTGGCATTTTAGCCGCATCACAGCGAGGAC
Organism: Verrucomicrobiota bacterium; assembly: GCA_046051905.1. GTDB lineage: Bacteria > Verrucomicrobiota > Verrucomicrobiia > Verrucomicrobiales > Verrucomicrobiaceae > Prosthecobacter. The sequence continues at coordinate 3,253 of JBJONJ010000128.1, read as the reverse complement.
ATGGATCAATCAGATCTGATGATCAAGGAGCGCAGTCGAAGGAATGCGCCGTTGTAATTTTGAGTATCTCCACCCCGGAAAAAAGGGCGTAATGGTAAAGTGAAATCTCCAGTGCGGGTTTTCCGGTCATGTTCCTGTCCCGTAACGCTATTGATCGTTATCAGCGTGGCGGATGTTGGAGTGAAAATCACCGAGGTCTTGTAAATCACTCCAGGTGAAGCGAGCCATGAATTCCAGACATTTCCGAAATCGCAGACGATAAAACTATTGTCCAGATTCCATTCGGAATGCCACTGGTTCGGAGTAAAGCCGCAAACTGGCTGCATGAATGAACCGCCGCCACTACCATCCCAGAGGAACTCAACTGTTCGTCCAGCTAGAACGTGGAGTGACTTGGTTAAGACCGTGCCGCCACCACGCGGGCGGCTGGCTTTGAATAGCAGCCCGCTGGCAGTATCTTCAAACCGCCCAGGGATTGGCACCAGCGACCAAACCACATTTGGATAGCCGAGACCTGGATCTGCATCGTCGAAATAATTGAAGGCGCTGGCATTGAGAAACACTTCACTTCCTTGCTGAATTTTGAGCCTGAAAAACGCCTTCGACAGTTCGTTGCGGAGCGGCTGATTCAAACGGACGCCGACTCTTTCGGTCACTCCATCAGGATTGGGGGTGACACTTCCAAAAGGCTCAAGATTACCCGCAAAACCTTCCCAAGTGAGAAGATCACGGGAGAACTCCACTTGGTAGCTCAGGCCGCCGCTGCCAATCAGGCGATTGTATCGGAACACGGCGTCTTGCCCCACGGCGAAGGAATCTTGAGGCAGCTTATTGTGTCCTCGGTTCCCGAGTGCGTAGTGGAGCAGGTTGGCGATTCCATCACTGCTCGATGTTCCGCTTGGGCCGATGACCAAGGGGTTATTGTCCGTCAGTTCAGCCTGGGTGAAAACCTTGCTCTGCCAAGTCCCAAAGGAATCCAGCGGAATGGTGACAAGTGCCTCGCTGCTCACAGTCGTCCCTCCGGCATTGGTCACCTCAACGATATAAGTTCCTGCATTCAGGAATGAGGCATTCGGGATCGACATGCTCGGGGTGGCAGGAGGCAGCACCAGTCCGTTGAGCTTCCACCGATAGGAGAGCTGCCCCAAGCCCGTCGCCAAGACGCTCAGATTGATTGAACTCCCGTGGCTGTGCAAACCACCCGCAGGATGCTCCGAGATTAAGGGAGGCGACAAGGTGGCAAAAGTTGCAACAAGCGTTTCGGTGCTGGCTATCAGATGAGCGTAGCTTGGATTGTCCGAGAGGATCGTTCCATCTGGCCGCTTCCATGCAACGAACACAAAAGCGCCCCCGGCTGTGGCGGTGAGCGCTGAGGTTGTATTGCGAGGAAAGCGGCCTGCTCCGGTGACGGTGCCGCTGCCTGGAGGATCGACGGTGAGGGTGAGTTCGACCGGGCGGGTGACGATGCGGTCGAGTTGGCTGCCGTTGCTGTCTCGTGGGTAGTCGATGGTCGAACCATCGGCGTAGGTCACGCGCACCAGTCGTCCTTCCGCATCATACGTCGGCGTGGCTGCGCTCGCGGTGAGCGCGAGGAGCCATTGGAGGGCGAGGTAGAGGATGATTGGCTTGGTTGTCACGCAGCAGCAAGTTGTTGATCACTTGGATGTCTAAATTCTGTCATAAATCAGATGGTTCTGAGCCTTAGCGAGTCAAGGCACGCCATCCTTGATCTCGTAATTGAATCGCTTCGCGGAACATCCAAAGCGGTTCCAAAATTCCGTTTTGAGTCATGACGCTCTGGATGCTTCCCAATGGGTCATCGTCATCTTCGCTGTAATCGGAAGACACGACTGCGCCGTCTTTCAATGTTACCACACCTCTTCCGCCAGCACATTCTGCGAGCTGAATGATTATCACCTTGGTTTTAAACTGCTCAGATAAACGTCTAGCGAGTTCAAAGTCCACAACCTCTCTGGATTCTAATACAGTAACCCAGCCTTGCTGCACGGGTGACACTAACACTTTACGTTTTGGATCGGTTCTCAAAAGTGCATCATAAGAAGAGGGCAACGGCGAGGAGAGCTGCGTGCCGTCGCTAATGGCCTCTGCGCTTAGACGTTCTTTGATCGCAGATATAACGGACATTTGATCTTCAGTTTGGATGTAAAAGATTTCAGCATTCATTGCCCAAAGATATATTTTATATTGTAGCCTGGAAAGTCGGCTTGGAAGTTCGAGTGTTGGCTTGGTTTGACAGCCTTTGGAGTCAGCTTGAAGTCGAATATCTGCTTTGCAGGCTCATATACCACATCGGGAATAGAATTCGCGCCGCGCACTTGGAACTCAAGCCCCCCTGCACCCAGCTCAACTCCGTTCCGTTCGGCCCAGCGTCGCATCCAACGTGTCGCTTGGATTTCAGCATCCTTACCAAGTTGCATTCGATTCAATTCAGACACTCGCGGGTTCTCAACGGCGTATTCAAAACCTTTTTTGGCCACTTGCTGGATACGATCCACGGTAGGCAGAACTTCATCCGCTTTTGAAATGTATGGAGCGAGCAGTTTGGCTGTTTTTGCTAACTTGTATGCCTGATACAGCCTAACTGTCCCTGCTGTGGCATAGTTTAATGCAATTTCCGCTGCAATGGCTTTACCGCCATTGATCGAAACCTCCTGCCAGAACTGTGCAAGAATGATGGCATCATCTACCCATTGCGCCTGCGTCCAGTGATAGAATGGCTCGCTGACTGGTTTGAATCCACTCGGATCACTGAATCCAAACGGATCACCGAGGGCATACACATACCGATTGAGCGACTGCCCATCCTGGATACTGCCGAACAGAGGATCGTTGGACAGAAAGCGGCCAAGGCGCGGATGGTAGGAGCGAGCGCGGGCGTGGAGGGTGCCGTCGCCGTTGTCCCAGACACCAAGGCCACCGAGATAACGGAAGCGATTTGTAGCTGCGAAAGAGCCGGAAGCCGAAACGGGAACCCCGAAGGGATCATATTGATAATCGGCGGCAGTCGAACCACTGCCATCCGTGAGGAGAACGACGTTCCCCTGTCGGTCTGGATGATACCACAGAGCGGAGCCATCCGGCAAGATGCGGGCGAGAAGCGTATCGCCCGCATAAAGACTGAAGGCCGTTGGTGTGCCTGCGGCATCTGTCTCCGCCATGATGCGTGGCATGGCATGACGGTCATCATGCAGGAAGCCTGTGGTGACACCGCTGCGAGTGGTGGCAGTGCGGT
>JBJONJ010000127.1:0-2624 GCA_046051905.1 Verrucomicrobiota bacterium | reverse complement strand
CGACTGCTGGGCGACATTTCATCACTCAGCGTTCCTTTGAGAGGCGTGTTTCATCTCGCCATGGCCATTGATGATGCCCCCATGGCCTCACTCACGCGTGAACGCATGATCAAGGTGATCGCGCCGAAAGCTCATGGTGCCTGGCTGCTGCATGAAGGCACGCTGGGCATGGACTTGGATTGCTTCGTGATGTTTTCCTCCCTCGCGAGTGTCTTTGGCAACTCCGCGCAGGCCAACTATGCCGTCGCGAATGCTTTCCTCGATGCACTCGCGCATCATCGTCAATCCATCGGCCTACCTGCGCTCGCGATCAACTGGGGCGCACTCGGCGGAGAAGGCTATGTGGCCCGCAATGAGCGCGTGGCCGAATATCTGGCCCTTCACGGCACCACGCCGCTGTCACCCGGCGAAGTCGTCGGATTGGTCGAGTCCTTCCTCAATGCCGGAGCCACGCAGGCGCTAGCGATGCGTGTGGACTGGTCGAAGTGGCGTCAATCCTACCGCGGCGGCCAGGAAAGCCCGCTGCTGGAACGCATCTACGCCGCCGGGGTCGATGCACCGGAAACCAGCACGGCCAAAAGCGATTGGCGACTCAAGATCGAGTCCGCCGCGCCGGCGGATCGCACCGAAGTCATCGGCCAGGCCGTGCGCGATGTCGTGGGTTCCGTCTTGCGCGTGAAACCCGAAGGGCTTCGTCTCGATCAACCCCTCACCGACCTCGGCCTCGATTCGCTGATGGCTGTCGAGATCGAAAACTCCATCGAAAGCTCCATCGGCGTTGCCTTACCACCCGCCAGCCTGATGAAGGCCCGCACCATCGGCCAAATCGCGACTCTGATCGCCGAACACATGGGCGCATCCAAAGGTGCGACGTCCGGCCGCGTCGTATTCGCGGTGGAGGCAACACAAGCCGAAGATGTCGATGTCGATGCGATCACCGATGATGACTTGGACCAGTTGCTCGGTTCTCCCACCACGGATCGCCCCATTCACATCGAGGCAGCCGTTCTGGAGGTGCGCGTTTGAGTGAGATCGTCACCGAGGACAAGCGAACGCGGCTGAAGCGCTGGCTGGATAGCGGCAAGGCATCGCTGCATCCGCTGACCTTTCCGCAGCGCGAGCTGTGGGAGACGTCGCCCGCGCCGGTCACGGACAAAACGAATACGATCTGCTGCCTCATCGAGATCAAAGGCGCGATCACCGCGCAAGAATGCACGGCGGCGATGCAGCGGGTGGTGAACCGGCATGACGTGTTGCGCCTATCATTCCTGCCAAGCAAAGGCCAGGCCGTGCAGATGATCCAAACGCATGGCGAGCCGGTGATGCAGTTTCGAGACCTTTCGTCGTCATCAGCGAGATCCGAGACTCTGGACGCGGTGGCGCAGGAAACCTTTGATGCGCCCTTCGATCTGGTGCAGGGGCCGCTGTATCGCGTAGAGGTGCTGCGGCGCTCGCCGACTGATCATGTGCTCGTCGTGGCGATCCATCATGCGATTGCCGATGGCTGGTCGCTCGGCGTTCTGGTGCAGGATTTGTATGCGGCTTATGCCCAGGTGATGATGGGCGCGAGCGGCGAATTGCCACACGTTCCGCAATCCTACATGTCCTGGGGAGCTTCTGAGCGCGCCCTGTGGCAACCTGCGCTGCTGGAGCAACGCACGGCGTTTTGGAAATCGTGTCTCGCGGGCTCCACGAGACTTTGGGATGATCGCGCGGATGCGCTGGATGAGTCGGATCAATTGCAGCGTCGCATTGCGGGTGTGTCGGCCGAGTTGGGCCTCGCCGTGCGCGAATTGGCCCGGCGAACCAGCGCCACATTGTTCAGCACCTTGCTCGCGGCGTTTCAGATCACGCTGTCGCGATGGACAGGCGTGGCGGACATTGTGGTAGGAACGCCAGTGGCAAATCGGGCCCGGCAGGAGACTCGCGAGACGATGGGATACTTCTCCAGCATCGTGCCTTTGCGCGGACAGGTGGATGACAGCCGCACTTTCTCCGACAGCCTCCGCGACGTGCATCAATCGACGATGGATTGCCTCGCCAATGCCATGCCCTTTGCTGAACTCGTAAGCGCACTCGATCCGCCGCGTCTGCCGGCCCGCAATCCCATCTATGAAGTGCGGTTTGCCCTGCAAAACCAGCCTGTTCCAGACCTCGCGGTGGCTGGTTTTTCGGTCCAGCTAAAGATCCGTGCCACAGGCACGCCGCGCTTTGATCTCGCATGTGAAATCACTGAGGAAGGTGACGGCCTGGAGGTCGTCTGGCTGTTCCGCTGGACTCGTTTTTCGCAATCAGAAATCGAGGAGCTGCATCGCCTCTTTCTCACCGTCCTCACCGCCGTCTGCGCCTCACCAGACAGCCGCCTTTTTCTATAAACCATGATGAACCCTCATGAACCGCATTGGCTGAGTCGCTCAGCATTCCAGATCCTGGTCTTTCTCGTTCTCTTCACCGAGATCGCACTCGGCGTGGCCTTGCATCGTGAGGCATCGCTTTGGGTGGTGGTGCCGCTGGTGTTACTGGCGAGTCATTTTATGCATGGAGCCGCTGTGGGCCTGCATGAGGCGACACATGGGCTGCTGAGGAAGAACAGGCGCTTCAATGAGTTTGATGGCGTGTTGCTG
>JBJONJ010000126.1:0-2607 GCA_046051905.1 Verrucomicrobiota bacterium | reverse complement strand
ATCAATCTCGAAATGGGCGGTCGCGGCGTGCGCACCTACCAGCCGCCGAACATCTGGGAGCCCGTCGGCTACGGCGACAGCAACACGCGCTACTACCTGCAAGACCACGGCCCGTCGCTCTACCGCCGCAGCCTTTACAGTTTCCTCAAGCGCACCGCCCCGCCGCCGTTCATGAGCAACTTCGACGCGCCCAACCGCGAGCAAAGCTGCACCCGCCGCGAACGCAGCAACACGCCGATGCAAGCCCTCCAGTTGCTTAACGACGTCCAGCACTTCGAAGCCGCAAGAGCACTCGCAGAGCGTGTCATCGCCGAAAGCGGCTCGGATGACTCCGCGAAGCTCAATTGGCTCTTCCGCACCGTTTTGAGCCGTAAACCGGACGCGAAGGAGTTTTCGATGCTGACCGCCGCTTTGGCTAAACAGCGGGCGCTGTATCAAAACGACCCCAAAGCCGCCGAGAGAGCGATTTCAGTCGGCGAATCGACTCCAAAGAAGATCGCTGCACCTGCTGAGACTGCTGCGTGGACCTTGATCGCGAATTTGGTGCTCAACCTCGATGAAACTGTCACCCGCAACTAACGCCACTGACTCACCATAGAGGTCACGGAGGAGCACGGAGTTCTGATCTCTGTGCCTCTCTGTGAACTCTGTGGTTAATCCCAGCTCCCTTTTCTCATGAATCCTCTCTTTGAATCCAATCTCCTCCAAACCCGCCGCCAGTTCTTCGGACACAGCGGTCTGCGCCTTGGCGGGCTCGGTTTGACGTATGCGATGGGCCGGGAGGCTTTCGCGGCTTCCAAAACACAGGTGCATGAGCCGTTGCCGGGACTGCCGCACTTTGCGGCAAAGGCGAAGGCGGTCATTTACCTGCACATGAACGGCGGGCCGTCACAACTCGACACGTGGGACTACAAACCGGGCTTGCAGCAGTGGTATGACAAGGACTTGCCGCCGAGCGTGCAGGGCGGGCAGCGACTGACGGGCATGACGAGCAAGCAGGCGCGTTTTCCGGTGGCACCGAGCCTTTTCAAGTTCGCGCAGCATGGGCAGTGCGGGCGCTGGGTGAGCGAGTTGCTGCCGCACACGGCGAAGCACGTCGATGACATCGCCTTGATCAAGACGGTGCACACGAACGCGATCAACCACGACCCCGCGTGCACTTTTGTGATGACGGGACGCGAGGTGCCGGGCTTTGCGAGCCTCGGTTCGTGGCTGGCCTACGGTCTCGGCAGCGAGAGCAATGACCTGCCGGCTTTTGTGGTGCTGACGCCGACGTGGAGCGCGAAGGCGATGGCGCAGGCGCTTTTCACCCGCATGTGGAGCAGCGGCTTTTTGCCGAGCCAGTTCAGCGGCGTGGCGCTGCGTGCCGTGGGCGATCCGGTGCTCTACATTCAGAATCCCGATGGCGTCTCGCCCGCGAACCGTCGCACGATGCTCGACACGCTGGCGCAGATGAATGCGCACAGTTTTGAGAAGTTCGGTGATCCGGAGATCCAGGCGCGCATCTCGCAGTATGAGATGGCTTTCCGTATGCAGACGAGCGTGCCGGAGCTCGTCGATCTGAAATCCGAGAGCCAGGCCACGCTCGATATGTATGGCCCCGAGGTGCAAAAGCCGGGCACCTTTGCCGCGAGCGCCCTCCTCGCGCGTCGTCTCGTCGAGCGCGGCACACGCGTGGTGCAGGTGCTGCATCGCGGCTGGGACCAGCACGGCAATCTGCCGAGCGACATCCGCCTCCAATGCCGCGACACCGACCAGCCCATCGGCGCTCTGTTGACCGATCTCAAACAACGCGGCCTGCTCGACAGCACGCTCGTCATTTGGGGCGGAGAATTTGGCCGCACGGTCTATTCGCAAGGCGGCCTCTCGCAGACGAATTACGGTCGCGATCATCATCCGCGGAATTTCTGCATGTGGATGGCCGGCGGCGGCATCAAAGGCGGCACCAGCTACGGCGAGAGCGATGACTTCAGCTACAACATCGCCACCCACCCCGCGCACCTGAACGACATCAACGCCACCATCCTCAACCAGTGCGGCATCGACCACGAGCGCCTCAGCTACAAGTTCCAAGGCCTCGATGCCCGCCTCACCGGCGTGGAGAGGCAGCATCCGATCAAGGAGATCATTTCGTAAATTCCCCGCGCAGCACCCCCATGCTCGTCGCGAAGCGGTTCATGACGAAATCGCGGGCTTTGGCGGCCTTGGCTTTGCTGCCTTCGGGGTCTTTGGCCATCGCAAGCACAGTGTCGGCGACGCGGGCGAGTTCGTCTTCCTTGTCGAGGTCGAAAAGCCAGTCGCAGAGGCCGATGTCGCGCCACATGAGGCCTTTGGAGGTTTGCTCGGCCCAGCGGCAGACGATGGCGGGGATGCCGTTGCCGATGCACATGATGGGGCTGTGCATTTCATGGCCAAAGAGGCCTGCGCTGCGTCGGTAGGTGCTCAGCGCCTCGTTGGTGAGCCAGTAGGTTTCACGCCAGACGACTCGGGACTTCACGGACTCCGGCAGTTTGTCGTAGAGCATCTCTTTGGCGACGGCCATCTGCGTCTTGTCCTCCGGGCAGAGCAGAATCTTCAGCTTGGTGTTCTCGATGACCTTCACGATGG
>JBJONJ010000125.1:0-15392 GCA_046051905.1 Verrucomicrobiota bacterium | reverse complement strand
AACGCCATCGCGTTCGGCGCTCAGGGCATCGGCCTCACCCGCACGGAGCACATGTTCTTTGAAGGCGACCGCATCGACGCCGTTCGTGAGATGATCCTCGCCGACAACGTCGCCGACCGCGAAAAAGCCCTCGCGAAGCTCCTTCCGTATCAGCGTGAGGACTTCACCGGCATCTTCGAGGCCCTGAACGGCCTGCCAGCGACGATCCGCCTGCTCGACCCGCCCCTCCACGAATTCGTTCCGCATGAAGATGCCGCCCAGGCCGACCTTGCGAAGAAGATGGGCGTCTCCGTCGAAAAGGTGAAGTCCCGCGTCGCCGCCCTGCATGAGTTCAACCCCATGCTCGGCCACCGCGGCTGCCGCCTCGGCATCGCCTATCCGGAAATCACCGCCATGCAGGCCCGCGCCATCTTTGAAGCCGCCGCTGATGTGGCTGCCAAGAAGATCAAGGTGAAGCCTGAGGTCATGGTCCCGCTCGTTGGCTTCAAAAAGGAGCTCGACCTCCAAGTTGAGATCATCCACAACGTCGCCAAGGCCGTCATGGCCGAGAAGAAGATCAAGTTCAGCTACATGGTCGGCACCATGATCGAAGTCCCGCGTGGTGCTCTCACCGCCGACGAGATCGCGCAGACCGCGGAGTTCTTCTCCTTCGGCACGAACGACCTCACCCAGACCGCTCTCGGCATCAGCCGTGACGACATGGGCTCGTTCCTCATGCCCTACACGGAGAACGAGATCTTCAAGAAGAACCCCTTTGCCACGCTCGACACCACCGGTGTCGGCCAGCTCATCCAGACCGCCATCACCAAAGGTCGCAGCACCCGCCCGGACATCAAGCTGGGCATCTGCGGCGAGCACGGTGGCGATCCTGACTCTGTGAAGTTCTGCCACAAGGTGGGCCTTTCCTACGTCAGCTGCAGTCCTTTCCGCGTCCCCGTCGCCCGTCTTGCCGCTGCGCAGGCCGCGATCGAGGAAAAGCGTGCCGCCGCCAAGGCGACCGCCGGTAAAAATGTCCGTGGCTCCAGCTCCGCTGGTGCTTCGGCAAAACAAAACAACAAAGCAACCAACAACAAGAGGACAAACAACATGGCTAAGAAAGCTGCAAAGAAAGCCGCCAAGAAGGCTGCCAAGAAGGCCCCTGCTAAGAAAGTCGCCAAGAAGGCTGCCAAGAAGGCCGCAAAGAAGGCTGCCAAGAAGTAACTACACGGCGGCTTTAGCCGCTGTAACGGATTAACCTCCGTGAACAAAAGCCCTGTGGGGGAAACCTCACAGGGCTTTTTGTATTCGGATGAGGGCATCTTCAATGAGACGCTCCCGGCGTGGACAAGCCCGCGCCGCTGAACTAGAGCGCAATGTGTCTCCCGCCGCTGCTACCTCGATTTTCCCGCTCCTCGCTGCCTTTCTTTACGCCTTTGGAGCCTTGGTGTTGAAGCGCTCCAGCGATCTCGGCGTCGGTTTATGGCGCACCACCTTTGTGGCGAACCTCATCGTCGCGGCGCTGTTTTCATTGCTCTGGTTGCTCGGCGGTCCGCCGGTGGAAAAAGAGCTGCTGTGGCAGCCGGGCGTCATCGCGATGTGCCTCTTCGTTGGGCAACTCTCGCAGTTTCTGGCCCTGGAAAAAGGCGATGTCTCCGTAGCGGTGCCGGTGTTTGGCCTCAAAGTCATCTTCGTGGCCTTTCTCACGCCTTTTTTGATCGGCGAAGCGGTTGGCGTGAAGCTGTGGATCGCGGCCTTCTTGAGCGTTTTGGGCATTACCTGCCTCAATCGCAAGGATGCAGAAAAACCGCCACGCAATCTCCTCATCACGTTCGTCGCTGGCGGCATCGGTGCGGTAGCCTTCGCGGTTTTTGATGTGCTCGTGCAGAAGTGGGGACCTTCCTGGGGAGCAGGTCGGCTGCTTCCATGCATCTTTTGGATCAATGCCATCCTTTCCTTCGGTCTCATCTTCCGTTTCTCCGCGCCGCTTAGCCGCATTCCTGGAAAGGCGTGGCCTTGGCTGCTGGGTGGTTCCGGGTTGCTTGGTGTGCAGAGCATCACGTTTGTGAGCACCTTGGCCGTGTTTGGCAAGGCCACGAACGCCAACATCATCTACGCATCACGCGGCCTGCTCAGCGTGCTGCTTGTGTGGATGATCGGGCACTGGTTCCAGAATGCCGAGCAGCATCTGGGGCCAAAGGTGTTGCGTTGGCGGCTCATCGGCACGCTGCTCATGATGAGCGCCATCGTGCTCGTGATCGTTTGATGCCATCCAGCCGTCAGAAAGGGTGCCGCCGCTTCGTTCCCCAACGCCATGAAAAGCCTCGGAGCACTATTCATCTCCTGCCACGTTGCCTGTGGTGCCATCCCGGCATTGCAGCCGTTTCTCGACACGCATTGCATGGATTGCCATGACGCGGAGATGAAGAAAGGTGGGCTCGATCTGGCTGCTGTCTCCACCGATGGCGCAGATGCCGCCGCATTGAAAAAGTGGGTGCGGGTGTTTGATCGTGTGGCGGCGGGTGAGATGCCACCCGCGAAAAAGAAGCGCCAGCCAAGCCAGGACGAGGTGCAGGACTTCATGGCCGCGCTCGGCGGCGATCTTGTGACGAAATCGCAGTCGCAAAACGGCACCGTATTGCGCCGCCTGAACCGCCGCGAGTATCAAAATACGCTCGAAGACCTCCTCGGCGTGAAGCTCAACGTCATCGACCTGTTGCCCGAGGATGGTCGTGCCGCAGGTTTCGACAACATCGGCGAGGCGCTCTCCATTTCCGGCATCCAGATGCAGCGCTACATGGAGGCAGCAGAGCTAGCGATCAATGCGGCGCTCCTCGCCGACCAGCAGCCGGAGAAAACCACGCAGACAGCCACACTCGAAAGCGACCGCAACAAGGACGCCATCGGCAAGCACTGGCTGAAGCGCGACGACGGCGCGATCGTCGTCTTCAACGAAGGCGGCTTCCCCAGCACGGTCATCCCGAACCTCCGCGCGAAAGCATCCGGCACCTACAAAGTGCGCGTCACTGGCTACGGCTATCAAATCGAGGAGCCGCCCGTTTTTGCGCTCATCACTGGCAGCTTCAACTTCCGCAATGCCGACAACGTCACGCACAGCTACCACGAGCTGCCCGTCGGCAAGAAAGGCACCGTCGAGGTCACGCTGCACCTCGACGCGGGCAAAGGCATCTGGATCAGCCCGCAGGGTCTGAATGGACCGGATGGCCACTCGCCCATCAAAGACGGCCCCGCCAAGTATCCTGGCGAAGGTCTCGCGTTGGTGAAAGTGGAGCTCGAAGGCCCCTTCACCACCGAATGGCCTCCACGCTGTCAAAAGAGCCTGCTCGGCGATGCCAAACTGCGCGAGGTCATGCCGGAGAAACCGTGGATGCGCGGCAAATCGGGCTACAAACCTGTCTTCACCGCCGAATCGGCCGATCCAGCCGGTGATGCACGCAAGCTGCTGCCTGCCTTTGCGAACGCTGCGTTTCGTCGCCCGGCCACGGCAGAGGAGGTCGAGCCGTATGTGAAGCTGTTTGATGCCGAGTTTGCCGAAGGAAAAGATTTCCTCGTCGCCATGCGCACCGCAGCGATCGCCATCTTGTGCTCGCCGGAGTTTCTTTTCCTCAAAGAGCCCGCTAGAAAGCTCAACGACCTCCAGCTCGCCTCGCGCCTGAGCTATTTCCTCACTCGCAGCACGCCGGACGCCACCTTGCTGAGTGCGAAGCTCACGCAGCCGGAGGTTTTGCGCACACAAACGGAGCGATTGCTGCAAGCCGCCACGCTCGAGCGCTTTGTGACCGATTTCACCGATGGCTGGCTGAACCTTCGCGAGATCGAATTCACCACGCCGGACAAGCAGCTGTATCCAGAATACGATGGCCTGCTGCTCGACTCCATGCTGTGCGAGACCCACGGCTTCATCACGCATCTCATCCAGCAAAACCTCAGCCTCGCGAACATCATCCACAGCGACTTCGCCATGCTCAACGGCCGTTTGGCCAAGCACTATGGCATTCCTGGCGTGCGGGGCGTGCAACTGCAAAAGGTGCAACTGCCGCCTGAAAGCCACCGCGGCGGTGTTTTGACGCAGGCGAGCATTTTGAAAGTCAGCGCCAATGGTACCAACACCTCGCCCGTCGTGCGTGGCGTTTGGGTGATGGACCGCATCCTCGGCATGGAGCCGCCACCGCCGCCACCGGGCGTGCCCGGCGTCGAGCCGGACATCCGCGGAGCCACCACGCTGCGTGAGCAACTCGCGAAACACAGCGAGATGGAAAGCTGCCAGGGCTGCCATCGCGTCATCGATCCGCCGGGCTTCGCATTGGAAAACTACGATGTCATCGGCGGTTGGCGTGAACGCTTCCGCAGTCTTGGCGAAGGCGAAAAAGTCGATCTGAAGGTCGAAGGCCGCAAAGTGCGCTACCGGCTCGGTCCGCCTGTCGATGCAGCAGGCGTGCTCACCGATGGCAAAACCTTCCAAAACCTCGCCGACCTGCAAAAACTGCTCCTTGCCGATCAGGATAAAGTGGCTCGCTGTGTCATCGAAAAGCTCCTCACCTTTGCCACCGGCCGCTCGATGGGCTTTTCCGACCGAGGCGAGATCGATCGGCTTATGGCGCAATCGAAGACCAGGGGGCACGTCATGCGAGATTTGATTCATGCAGTTGTGCAGAGTGAGATTTTTCACAGCAAGTGAAGCCGTTGCGGGCTGATTCCCCGCTGGCCTTTCCAGCCCTTTGCGCTAGTCTCAATGCCCCCTCGCTCTCCCCGGGCATGACAGAACCAGCTAAAACTAACCTTCAACCTGACTTTCGCCTGCTGCTGGCCTTGCTGTGCCTGCTGGTGGCTTCGGCGCAGGGCTTTGCGCAAGCAGGTAGCACCATTCGGGTGCGTCTGGCGGATGGTTTTGACTTCCCCGTGGGCAAGCCGGACGCCGCGGATTATCACAAGGCACGTGGCTACTTTCCGAACGGCCACCTCGGTGAGGACTGGAACGGCAATGGGGGTGGTGACACGGATCTTGGCGCCCCGATTTACTCCTGCGCCCGTGGCGTGGTCATCCTCTCCGCGAACATTGGAGTCGGCTGGGGAAACTGCATCATCGTCCGTCACATCTACCGTGAGCTGGATGGACGGGTGGCCATGGTCGATTCACTCTACGCGCATCTTCATCAGCGGGTCGTGAAGCTGCACGACCTCATCGAGAAAGGCCAGCTCGTCGGCACCATGGGCGGGAACAACGGCATGTACTTCGTCCACTTGCACTTCGAGATGCGCAAAGACCTCCGCGTGGGCATGAACCGCTCCCAGTTCCCTCGCGACAACAGCGTCTATTACTCCCCCACCGCCTTCATCAACGCTCATCGCAAGCTCGCCGTTGATTCCCGCAAGTATGACGTGCCCGTGAACAACTTCGCGCCCTATGGCGGCTCGATTGCCGATTCACGCAGCGATGCTGATGCGGCCAAGGCTCCCACGGTGCCAAAGATCGACAACAAGCCGATGGACGTGCACCAACCCGAGCTGAATCCCGAAGACGATGATTTTTGGTCACGCCTGAAAGCCAAGATCCGTGGTGGCCAGGTGACCCCCGGCACCGAAGAGAAGCGCTGAGCTCAGTCCAGATGGCTCAGCTTCAGCGTCTCGACCTGGAGCGGCTTTTGCAGATGCAACAGCACGTCGTTGTGACCGCCGGTGGAGGGATGAAGAGTGATCTGGTCGTGATGTTCGTTGGCCAGCTCGGTGCTCATGCGAATGGGGATGAGGTTGTCGCCCATGCCATGGTAAATGGTAAAGCGAGTTTCGGGATGCCGGCAGACGGCGGCAAGGGTTTGGCGGTTGTCGAAGCGGTGGAGGTTCAGGTAGCAGAGAGGCCAGCCGAGTACCTCACGACCCATGTCCGTCATGCTGGTGAAGGGTGAGATGAGGATGCCGCGATGAATGCCGAGGTCTTGGGCGGCCATGAGAGCGGCCGCGGCGCCGAGTGAATGCCCGATGACCAGGCTGCGCGAGACCAAAACCTCACGTGGCACCTTCAGCCGCACGGCGAGCTGCTCCAGCGCGGCCACGCTGCTCTCGCGAATGGCTTTCGGCGTTGGCTTGCCCTCGCATTCGCCGTAGCTAGGGTAGTCGATCATCAGCCAGGCGAAGCGTCCGTCGGCGATGCCGGCGAAGTGCATCCAATCGAGTGCGAGCGAACCGTTTCCAGAGAAGGCGATCCACAGCGGAGCACCGTTTTCGGGGCCGCGATAGGGCGGTCGATACCAAGCTGTCTGCTGGCCTTGTGAGGTGCGATAGGTGAGGCGCTCGCCCTGGTTGTTTTCAAGATGCTCGACCATGCCGGGTTCGTTCGGCCGCGGATGGTAGATGAGCGAGGACTGGCAGCTCAGCAGAAAGACGACCGGCGTGAGCATGGCGATGAGCGCGAGGCGCAGGAGACGTTTCCAAATCGGGTGCATCAGTCCGGTGAGTAGGTTTTGGCGGTGACGCGATCGTTGTCGATCTTCAAGAGAATGGCTTCGCAGTTCGGCTCGGCGTGTCCTGCCTCTGGATGCATGAAGAAGTTCAGGCTGCTCTCATCTTCGAGGAAGATGGTGGGCCGTGCGCGAGGGCCGCTTGCGGGATAGTGCTTCTCCAAAAGAGCCTTCACGTCGCTGCGCGACATGCCGGGTTCGATAGTGGTGTAGAAGTCCTTGTACACGCGGAAGCGTGGATCGATCCATTCCGGGTAGCTGACCATCACCACGAGAGCCGCAGGTGCCGCGGAAACGAGGCCAAGCATGACGAGCAGGGCCTTCAACGCTTTGCCACGGCATCGAAAGGCTCCGACGAGCAGCACAAACGTGATCACCAGCCCAAACAGGGCCAGCCAGTGAATCGGATGCAATTGAACGCTCATGCCTGATTGTAGGCAAAACGGTCTTCTTTTGGCAAGAGGGCACAAAAAAGCCGGGAACTTTCGTCCCCGGCTTTGATGATTGTTTTCGTGAGTCGCTTACTTGGAGCTGGCGAGGACGCGTTTGATGTCCTCGGCCTGCTTGTCGGTGCTGGCGGCGTAGTCCTGCCAGATGACTTTGCCGTCCTTGATGAGGAAGCAACTGCGTTTGGCGAGGCTGAGGAGGCCTTTGGCCATTTTTTCGACTTTGAAGGCGGCGACGATCTTGCCTTCGGGATCGGCGATGAGGTCGTAGGGCAGGGTGAACTTGTCTTTGAAGGCCTTCTGGGCATCAGGCTTGTCAAAGCTGACGCCGAGGACCTGTACGCCATCCTTGCTCAGATCGGCAAAGGCATCGCGGAGAGAACAGGCCTGCTTCGTGCAGCCGGGTGTGTCCGCCTTTGGATAGAAGAAGACGACCGTGGGGCCTTTCTTGTAAACGTCGGCGAAGTTGACCGTGGCTCCGTCTTGATTGACGCCGGAGATGGCGGGGGCGTCGTAACTGACCTTTTCACCTTCGCCGGCTTTGGCGGTGCCGAGGAAGGTGCTGAGGATGGCGGTGAGCATGAGGAGGCGCGTTTTCATGGGGGTGATGGCGTGGAGAGGGGATTATTCGATGCTGACTTTCACGCCTGGAAGCGCAGCGGCGAGTTGTTTTACGCCGGCCTTCGTGGCCTTGGATTGCCAGAGGTAGATGTTTTTGAGGCTCTTGATCTTGGCGAGGTGCTTCAGGCCTTCATCGGTGACCTGGGTGCCATACAAATTGAGCGTGTGGAGGTTTTTGAGGCCGCTGAGGGATTCGAGCCCGGCATCGCCGGTCTTTGTCTGGCGCAGATCGAGCGTCACAAGGCGCGGGAGCTGGCCGATGGTCTTCAAGGCAGCATCAGTGATGATGGTGCGGCCGAGGTCGAGGGCCACGACGTTGTCTTTCAATGGCAGGATGCTTTCGATCTTGGCGTCATCGCATTTGGAGACGCCGGTGAGGAAGTCCACGCGGACGAGCGGGCTCTCGACCTTCACGGGAGAGACTTGCGCACCGGCTTTTTTGGCGGTTTCGAGCACGGCATCGGCGAGCGGCTTCACTTCTTTTTCCAGTTTGGCAAAGAACACATCGTGCTCGCGGGGCTTGAACTCCCGCTGCGCCTGCGTGGCGGCACCGGCGGGCATGCCCTCGGTGTTTCCGACCCATCCGCCAAAATCCGCGCCTTCCTCGATCCATTTCTTCAGCAGGGCGATCTCTTCCTTCGTGAGGTCCTCGCCCTTCGGCGGCATGTGCGCGTCGTCGTCCTTCGGCAGGTTCACGGACTCGTAGATGCCGCTTTTATCCGGCGAGCCGGCGGTGAGCACGGGGCCGTTTTCGCTGCCCTTCACGATGGCCCAGGCGGCGTCGAGGCGGAGGCCGGCCTTGGGCTCCTTCTTCTTGCCATTTTCCTCATAGGGGGCGCGGTGGCAATCGACGCATTTCTTCGTCAGGAAGGGGAGGATCTCCGTTTCGAAGCTCACCGCCGCGAAAGTGGAGGTGGCGAGCAAGAGGGAGGCAAGAGGGAGCAAGGCAGGGCGTATCACGGCGGGAAGAATGGGATGGGGCCTAGGGAAACGCTTGCCTGTCAGCCTTGTTTCACGGAAATAGGAACGGGTCACCCCCCCACCGCACAGCCATGAGCACGAAACGCGCCGCTGAAATCGAATCCGACTCCCTCCTTCGTCGTAGCACGCTCGCCATTGTCATGGGAGGTGGGGCCGGCACGAGGCTCTTCCCGTTGACCAAGGACCGTGCGAAGCCCGCCGTTCCGCTCGCGGGCAAGTACCGCATCGTCGACCTGCCCATCAGCAACTGCATCAACTCCGGCCTGCGCCAAGTGTATGTGCTCACGCAATTCAATAGCGCCTCACTGAACCGCCACCTCAACCGCACTTATCGCTTCGACCAGTTCACGCGGGGCTTCGTCGAGGTCCTCGCCGCCCAGCAGACCCCCGATGGCGAGCGCTGGTATCAGGGTACCGCGGACGCCGTTCGGCAAAACATGCGCTACTTCCTCGAGGGTGATCACGAGCACTTCCTCATCCTCAGCGGTGACCAGCTCTACCGCATGGACTTCCGCAAGCTGATGCGTCAACACGTCGCCAACGACGCGGACATTACCATCGCCACACTGCCGGTGAACGAGCGGGATGCCACCGGCTTCGGCATCATGCACAGCGACGAGAGCGGGCGCATCACCGAGTTTGTCGAGAAGCCGAAGGATCCCGAGGTGCTGGCCAAACTGCGCATGTCCGGGGACATTGTGAAGTCCCTCGGCATCGATGGTGACGAGCCTCGCTACCAGGCCAGCATGGGCATTTACCTGTTCAACCGCAAGATTCTCGAAGATTGCCTCGACAACAAGCACAACGACTTCGGCAAGAACATCATTCCCGCCGCCATCAGCGAGCGCCGCGTCCACGCCTACAACTTCCACGGTTACTGGGAGGACATCGGGACTATCCGCAGCTTCTTCCAGGCGAATCTGGACCTTTGCCAGACCGTGCCGCCCTTCGACTTCTTCGACAGCGTGGCTCCCATCTTCACGCACAGTCGGGCACTCCCCGCCAGCAAGCTCAACGGTGCTACGGTGCGCCAGGCGCTTATCGCCGATGGCTGCATCATCACCGATGCGCATCTGGAAAACGCCGTCATCGGTGTCCGCTCCCGCATTGAGACCGGCACCACCATCCGCAAGTGCATCATCATGGGCGCTGACTTCTACGCCGGTGCCCGCGGCACCGATCCGGACCGTCCGCCGCCCGGTATCGGCCGCAATTGCCGCATCGAGCGGGCGATCATCGACAAGAACGTCCACATCGGCGACAACGTCGTCATCACTCCCGAAGGCAAGCCGGAGAACTTCGACGGTCCGAACTGGTACACCCGCGACGGCATTGTCTGCGTGCCGAAGGATGCGGTGATCCCGGAGGGCACCTGGATTTAACATTGTCCGACATGACCGACGATTGTCCCGAACTGCTCATGGCTGCTCCGCTGCCGGATTTTCTCCGCCAGCCGTTGGAGGCCGCGTATCGCGTGTGTGACATGGGAAATCCTTCCGCGGAGGTTCGTGCCATCGTGCCGCTTGGCGGCACGGTGCTCACCACGGCGCAGCTCGCCCGTTTTCCCAAGCTCGAAATCATCAGCGTCATGGGCGTGGGCTACGACGGCGTGCCCATCCCATGGTGCAAAGAGCGCGGCATCCGCGTCACCAACACGCCGGATGTGCTCACCGATGACGTGGCGGACATCGCCGTGGCCTTGGCGCTGATGACGTGCCGCCGCCTCGTCGAATCGAACCGCCATTTGCATGAGGGGAAGTGGCTCAAAGGGGCTTTTCCGCTCGCTCACGCTCTTCGCGGCAAGATGGCGGGCATTCTTGGTCTTGGCCGTATCGGCAAGGCCATCGCGCAGCGTCTCGAAGCGCATGGCATGAAGATCGCCTACCATGGCCGAAAGCCTCAAAACGTGCCGTGGAGCTACTTTGATGACTTGAAGAGCCTGGCGGCGGAAAGCGATTTTTTGATCGTGGCATGTCCCGGAGGCCCGGAGACGCTAAAAATCGTCAACGCGGAGGTTTTGAGTGCTTTGGGACCGGAAGGCACTCTCATCAACATCGCCCGTGGCAGCGTCGTCGATGAGGCGGCGCTCATCGCCGCCCTCGAAACTGGCGGCATCCGCACCGCCGGGCTTGATGTGTTCGAGGACGAGCCTGGCGTGCCCGCCGCGCTCATGAGCTGCGAACGCGCCGTGTTGCTGCCGCACGTCGGCAGCGCCACCCACGAGACTCGTCACGCCATGGCGAATCTCGTTCTCGACAATCTCGCCGCGCACTTTGCCGGGCGTGAATTGGTCACGCCGGTGGTTTAGATCACGCATGCAGGCGCTCATCCGAATCGATGAATAGCCAGCACACCGCCGAGACCAGATAGGTGCCCGCGGCCACATACAGCACGCCATCCCAGCCGAGTCCCATGGACTTCATCAGCCATGGCACGGCCACTCCACCGAGCGCTCCGCCGAGATTGCCGACCATGTTCATGCTACCGGAGACGGACCCCGCGAGCTTGCCGCCGATGTCCATGCACGCGCCCCAGGCTCCTGGCATGGAGAGATCGTTGAAGAAGCCGGAGGTGCCGAGCGCCAGCATCGCGAACACGGGATTCTTGAGCTGCGCCGCGAGAGCGATGAGCGCACCCGCTGCCAGCAGACCCACGAAGCCGATCTTTCGCCGCGCCGCGCTGATGCGACCGTCTTTGGCAGCGAGTTTTTTGGCTACCACGCCGCCCACGAAGCAGCCGATGCCCCCAAGGAAAAGCGGGAGGCCATTCAGCATCGAGGTGGACGCGGCGGACATGTCCATCTGCAGGCCGTCCTTGGCCTCCATGAACTTCGGCAGCCAGGTGATGTAAAAGTACCACACGTAGCTCAGGCAGAAGTAGTAGAGCCAAAGCAGCAAAACAGATCGCGTCGAGAGCAGGCGGCCCCACGGAATCTTCGCGTGGCCGCTGCCGAGGTTTTGCCGCGCATCCTCCAGCAGCGCCAGCTCCGCGGCATTCACCTTTGGATGGTTCTTTGGATCATCGCGGAACCACCGCGCGAAGAACACCGCCCACACCACGCCCAGGCAGGCAAAGATCACAAAGGTCATGCGCCAGCTCACCAGCCCCAGCACCCACACGACGAGCAGCGGCGTGAAGGCCCCGCCCCAGCGTGCCGCCAGCCAAGTGATGCCCTGTGCCATGCCGTGCTCCCGCTGCGGCAACCAGACGCTGAACATCTTCGCGATGTTCGGGAACCCGCCCGCCTCCCCCGCGCCGAAGAGGAACCGACATACCATCATGGACGCCTGGTTCCATGCGTAGCCCGTGGCGGCCGTGAAGAAGCTCCAAAACATCACGATGCGCAGAAGCACTCGACGCGGCCCCCATTTATCCCCCAGCCAGCCGCCCGGGATCTCAAACAACGCGTAGGCCAGCGTGAAGGCGGAGAACACCAGTCCCATTTGCGTGTCGTCCAGATGCAAGTCCGCCTGGATGTGGGGGCGGGCCTTGGAAATGCACACACGGTCGATGTAATGGATGATGCCGAGCAGGACGGCGAAGACGATTACGCCGTGGCGTGTGCGGGAGGGCAGCTGGCTGGAATCCATAAATAAGTGAGGAAATGTCTGTTCTGCCATGGTTCGCGGCTTGTCGTCAATGGCCTCTCACGGCCCGGAATGCTGCTTGCAAAGGCGGAAACCGCCCCCATGTTCGCCCCCCTTTTCCCCATTATCTTATGTTGATCGGCATTCTCACGGTGGTCGAAGTACTCGTCTGCCTACTCCTCATCCTCATCGTCCTCATGCAGCGTCCGCGCCAGGAGGGCCTTGGTGCCTCCTTTGGAGATTCGATGACCAGCCAGGTCTGGGGTGCGCAGACCACGAACGTGCTCCAGAAGTTCACCGTCTATCTTGCCGTCCTGCTTTTTGTGCTCACGCTCGCTCTCGCGGTTCTCACCGCTCGTGAACAGGCCCCTGATCCGACCAAACTTTTTGGAGACAAAGTTGCGCAGCCAGCCCCTGCCGCCGCTCCGAAAGCGGAGGAAAAGAAGGCTGATGCCCCGAAAGCGCCCGCGGCCCCCGCTCCTGCTGCTGCCAAGGCTCCCGAGGCTCCGAAGCCGGCCGCCGCCGCTCCTGCGACGGCTCCGACCACTCCCGCCACCCCGGCCCAGCCGAAGTAAGGGATCAAGAGCATCCATTTCGGAGAGGAAGGCCTGCAAGCCTTCCTCTTTTTTTGATCATGGGCGGCGACCGTTCTTGGCTTGGGACGAATCCTTGACCGCGCCGCCTCATCCCTCGTAAACTTCTGCTCTTCTTTCTCGTTAAATCCAGCCCATGAACTCATCCATCGTCGAAAACGCCTCCCGTCGTGACTTTTTGAAAACTGCCACCAAGGCCACCGCCGGCCTTTCGGTGCTCTCCGGGATCTCCCTCCCGTATGTGCATGCGGCGGGCAGTGATGAGATCAAAGCGGCGCTCATCGGTTGCGGTGGTCGCGGCACGGGAGCGGCCAGCAATGCCATGACGGTGAAGCAGCGCATGCCGCGCCTCGTGGCGATGGCGGATGTCTCGAAGGAACGCCTCGACGGCAGCTTTGAAAACCTCACGAAGAAGCACCCGGACCGCATGTCGGTGTCCGAAGACGCCAAATTCATCGGCTTTGATGCCTACAAGCATGCCATCGACAGCCTGCGCAAAGGTGACGTGGCCATCTTCACGACGCCGGTGGCCTTCCGCTGGGTGCACTACAAGTATGCCATCGACAAAGGCGTGAACGTTTTCATGGAAAAGCCGATCTGCACGGACGGCCCCACCGCCCGCCGCCTGCTCGCTTTGAACGAAGAAGCCAAGAAGAAGAACCTCAAGGTCGGCGTGGGCCTCATGTGCCGCCACTGCCGCGTGCGTGGCGAGCTCTTCGAGCGCATCCAGGGCGGTGAGATCGGCGATCTCTTCATGCTGCGTGCCTACCGTATGCAAGGCATCATCGGCAGCGTTTTCACCCCGCGCCGTGACCCCAAAGCGCATCCGAACGAACTGCTCTGGCAGATCAAAAACTTCCACAGCTTCCTCTGGGCCTCCGGTGGTGGTTTCAGCGACTTCAACATCCACAACATCGACGAAGCCTGCTGGATGAAAAACGACTGGCCGGTCGAAGTGCAGGCCAGCGGTGGCCGCACGGATCGCGGCGACAACGTGGACCAGAACTTCGACCACTACTCCTGCGAGTACACCTTCAAAGACGGCGCGAAGCTCTTCCTCGAAGGCCGCACGGCGTTGAATGTCCACACGCAGTTCGCCACCCAGGTGCATGGCACCAAAGGCTGCGCCATCGTCTCTACCGCCGGCCACTTCCCGTCGAAAGCGATGTCCTTCAGCGGTCAGGACTTCACCAAGCGTGAAAACCTCCTCTGGCGCGGTAAGCAGCCGGAGCCGAACCCTTACGACCTTGAGTGGGAAGACCTCGTGAAGGCCATCAGCGACGACAAGGAATACAACGAAGTCGAACGCGGCATCAAATCGAGCGTGACCACCGCCATGGGCCGCTGGGCCGCCCACACCGGCCAGAAGATCACCTACGAAGAGTACATCAACAGCCCCTTCGAGTTCTCCCCCGGCGTGGAAAACCTCACCATGGACGGCCCGCCGCCCATCGTGGCCGACAAAGATGGCAATTACCCCTTCCCGAAAGCCGGCCAGTTCAAGGACCGCGAATACGCCATGGAACCGCAGGCGAATCCGTTCCCGCTGATCAAGTTCGGCGCGTAAAAATGCTTTCTGAACCATCCGCCGGATCGGACTGATCAGTCTGATCCGGCGGATTTTTTTTAGAGCATGATTTCAGCGCTCATTTGCTAAGAGCGGCGGCTTGCAGCCCAAGCTCGTCTGAGCCAGCGGCTGTCCTATATTCTTCTCGACCATATCCCACAACTCCTCGAAGCCCATCTCGGGCTGCGCGAAGACGGTCGTCATGGTCGAGTTCGAGGATTCTGCTTTTTTCAAAGCGGCCTTAGATTGCGATGGCGGATGCGGTTTCATGGGAATGGACAAAGCCACACGGCAATCATTTACTCCTCCGTCACCAGATGCACCACGCCCGCCGGATTTTTGATCCAGAACGCGGCCATGCCCTCCGGCAGAGGCTCGACTTCATCACAACGAGTGATGTGGGCCGCTTTGAGATGCTCTGCCGCTGCGGCGATGTCCGCGGTGCGGATTTCGAGCCACACCTCGGTCTTCGCGAGACCTTCGACACGGTCAATCCAGAGGTGTTTGCCACCGCCGTAGTCGAAACGCACGGTTTCGGCCTCGCGGCTCTCCACGCGAAAACCGAGCGTCCGCTCATAAAACGCGACCACGGCTTCAAACTCGGCCGCAGGCACTTTCATGGCGATGTTGTCGCCGGGTTGGAAGAGTGGAGATGGCATTCAAGCGAGCCTCAACCCGCCGCTTCCACCTTCTCACCGGCGAGCTTGGCAGCGCGTTCGGCGAGTTCGATGTGGAATTGCTCGGGCGTGGGCTCGGCGCCTTTGGTGCGGGTGCGGGCGAACCAATCGGCGAAGATTTCGCCGGGCTGGCGCTCGGTTTTGAAGGCTTCGAGGAAGGCTCGTACTTTGCCGGGGATCTCGTCGCCGAGGACGGACTTGAATTCGAGGCCGGCGAGGGCGTTTCCACGGATGCTGCCACCGACGAACATGGCGTATTTGTTCGGCGCACGACCCACGAAGCCGAAATCGGCGTTGTAGGGGCGGCCGCAGCCGTTCGGGCAGCCGGTCATGCGGAAGAGGATCGGCTCGTTCTCCATACCGAGCTCGCGCAGCACTGGGTCGATGCTGTCCATCACGCCGGGCAGCGCGCGCTCACTCTCGCTCAGGGCCAAGCCACAGGTCGGCAGGGCGACGCAGGCGTGGGCT